>JAOAHK010000009.1:12999-18030 GCA_026415275.1 Anaerolineales bacterium | reverse complement strand
CCCATTAACTTCGCCACATCCCTCGGCCCAATTAACCGCCATTCGATATTAACTTTTGGATAAAGGCGCTGAACTGCACTGCGCAGTCGCTTGAGTTCCACTTTGCCTTCTGCCTCACTGCTGTATAAGATGGCTAATTTCTCACCATCAAAGCTGAACTCAGCAGCGACGATCTTCAAGCCTTGATAACCCAATTCCTTTGCCTTTTCACGACACAAAATCACCGCCTCGGCTTCTTTTTTTTGATAAATCTGCCTGAGAACCAAATCACGCGGTGTGGCTTTACGGTGAACAACTTTCCATACCCCGTCCGGGGGTGGCGGTGGATTACTAATGAAAGCAACCACTTCTCCCACTTGTCTTCCCCGGCTGGTCTCTACAACCGCAAAATCTCCGAGTTGGATATCGGGACAAGTACTAGCGTCAAAATGATAGATCTTGCCCACCTTTTGGAAGCGAATACCGACGATGAATTTTTGTGTCTGAACATCCATATTATGACGTTCCTAAGGCCTAACGGCTGCTGCTCCTTTCAAAGCCGCAACGCTGATCTTAGCTGCAATCTCCTCACTGATCCGAACAAACGCCTTTGCGACCACCGATTCGGGGCGAGCAATGACCACAGGAACACCATTATCACCGCTTATTCGCACTTCAGGATCAATGGGAATGGCCCCAATGAAAGGCACACCAGCCTGATCCGCAAGCACCTTACCTCCACCGGAGCCAAAGATATCCATCTTTGTCCCATCGGGCAACTCAAGGAAACTCATATTTTCAATCACACCTAAGACAGGCACCTCTAATTGACGAAACATCTCGATCCCACGCCGCGCATCATCTAAAGAAACTTGCTGAGGTAAAGTGACAATTACACCTCCACTTAGAGGCAAGGATTGAGATAAACTCAACGCAGCATCACCTGTACCTGGGGGAAGATCGACAACCAAATAATCCAATTCTCCCCAATTCACATCACTCAAGAATTGGCGAATAGCGGAATGCAACATCGGACCGCGCCAGATCAGCGGCTGATCGGAACGAACAAGAAAACCAATTGACATCAGTTTAACCTGATAGGCTTCAGCAGGTAAAATTTTCTGCCCCGTTTGCGGTGGCAATCGATTGACACCCATCATGGTAGGGATGTTTGGGCCATAAATATCTGCGTCCAATAGTCCTACCCTAGCACCGCGTTGGGCTAAGCAGACAGCTAGGTTGACTGCAATCGTGCTTTTCCCGACACCGCCCTTACCCGATCCTACAGCAATTGCATTGCGAATCGGCAGGTCGAGCAGATTGCGCACCCGCCCATCGTTGGGGACATTGGAAGTCATCTCAATTTGCACTTCTTGAACACCATCCAATGCTAACACCGCTTGACGAGCCTCCTGCTCGATTTTACCCTTCAAGGGACAGGCAGGAGTTGTTAGTTCAATTTTGAATCTCACCCGCTTCCCATCTATTTGGATATCCTTGATCATGTTCAAACTGACCAAATCACGATGGAGTTCAGGCTCTTGAACATGGCTCAATGCTTCCAAAATCGCTTCTTTCGTGATGATATTTTCAGCCATATCTTTTCCTTCAGAGTTTATCAAATACCCAATAAGCAGAATGACACAAATTCTAGACAACAATAAAAGATGTTTACGATTTTACACCTATGGCAGCTTTTATGTCAGTCAAAGATTCCTCAAACAGGGCAATTAACTCCTCATCGGTTCCTCGAAACTTTTTCAGCGTCTGCTTTGCACAATGCTCACACCCTTGATGGGCTCTCCATGTGTCACTCTGGCAATTCAGACAACTAGCTAATCGCGCCATAAATAACACAAAAGCTCGCCTTTCCACATCTCCAATTGGTTTATTGCTGATTTGCTCAACTAACCTTTGCCATTTTGCACCACGCAGGTTTGACAATAAAGAAATCAAGCGTGGCGGAAACAACAACTCGGTGTGATCCATCGAAAATAGCAGACACACTTAATTTTCAGCAGCAACCTTTTTTGCCGCTTTCGCAGCTTCGGCTTCCGCTCGAATTGCCTCTTCACGTTGATAATTGGTCGGGCGAATTGAGGCATAATACGATAACGGTTTGCTGAGTTTTTCTTTATTGTAGATATTGTGAGTATGGCGATCGTAAACGGATAATTCGTAATCATGATCCATTTTGATCGCATCAAAAGGACAATACTCCGCACAATACCCGCAGTTCATGCAAATATCAACATCTATATAAAATTCTGCCGGCTCTGGCACAGGCCGCCCTGTCTTGGGGTCTGTCGTGCGCACAATCCAGATACATTGGGGGGGACAAACTTTGGCACAAATGCCACACGAGGTACAACGATGGAAAATCCTCCCGTCCTCTTTCTCCTCATAGACTAAGAAGGGGATGAAGCGAAATTCTTCGGGGACAGGAATTTTCTCTTCCGGATATTGAACCGTGAAAATCCCACTTACATCCTTGCTCATCCGATGGCGGATGCCATCCTCGGTGAAATAACGTTTTCCGAGCCACTTAATGTCATCTATATACGTACCAATAAACCTGCGTAAAGTAACTCCAAGACCTTTGAGAATGCCAAATCCATCCATGACACAACTCCATTCCTGAATTAGCGGTCGAGCTCACCCAAAACAATGTCAATTGAACCCAGAATAGCAACTGAGTCAGCTACTTTATTACCTTTTGCCATCGTCTCTAAAGCAGTGATGTTAATGAATGAAGGGGCGCGAACATGATAGCGCCAAGGGTTAGGTTTTCCATTAGATACTACGTAAAATCCCAATTCACCCTTTGGAGCTTCAACCCGTCCGTATGCCTCCCCTGGAGGAACGCGAACCTGATATTGCGGTTTCCCGGCTTGTATTGGACCTTCAGGTAGATCACGAATAGCCTGCTGTAATATTCGGATGCTCTGACGAATCTCATCCATACGGACGAGGTATCTATCGTAAACATCGCCATGATAGCGTACTGCCACATCAAACTCAAACCGATCGTAGACACTATAGGGATCAGCACGGCGAATATCATACGGCACACCCGAAGCGCGCAATAACGGGCCGCTTGCTGAATAGGCTATTGCTTGCTCTGGTGTGAGAATACCAACGCCTTCACAACGAGCGCGGATAATTTCATTATTCGTCAAATACAAGTCCAGTTCGTCAATTCGGCGTGGTAATCTCTCATAAGCGAGATCTCTTATCTTCTCATACACGCCTTCAGGCAAATCTCGAGCAACTCCGCCAAAACGGAAGTAATTGCACATCATCCGAGAGCCTGCTACTGCCTCAAAGACATCCAGAATCAACTCCCGTTCTTCAATGGCATACAACATCGGAGTAAAGTATGCTCCCAAATCATTAAGCAAAGAGCCAATGGCAAATAAGTGGTTGCTGATGCGGGTAAACTCCGCCATAATCACGCGCAAATATTCTGCACGCTCTGGGGGCTTGATGCCCATCAATTTTTCCACTGCCAAAGCATAACCGAAGTTATTGCTCATTGAGGATAAATAATCCAAGCGGTCGGTAAACGGCATATTCATCAAGTATGTATTGCGCTCACCGATTTTTTCATGATTACGATGCAAGTATCCCATCACTGGCTTAAGTGCCCGAATGGTCTCCCCTTCCAATAAAACCACCATGCGGAATACGCCGTGGGTAGAAGGATGCTGAGGACCCATATTGACGATTACGGTGTCGGTTTTGAGTCCGGAGTCCGAAAGGGAAGACTGAATTTTGGTCAAACTGGCATACAAAGATGAGTCATTATCTGGCACCCATTGATCGGGGTCAAAATCTGCTGGGTAATCGACATTTTTATGGAATGGGTTTTTATCTTCAATACGATAGACATGCCCATCCGGCCAGCGGCTCTTGAAAGGTTTACCATCTTCTTCGTAGTAAGGTTCACGCCAGTCCTTGCGCAAAGGATGACCTGCAAAGCCCTCCCACATCAAGATACGCCGCAGGTCAGGATGACCCTCGTAACGAATGCCCAGCAAATCCCAAGCCTCTCGTTCCTGAAATTCTGCCCCGGGATAGATCGAGACTAACGACGGGACAACTGCATTATCCCGTGGGATTTGTACTTTCAAAACTAGTGCAGGTCCGCCTGTCGTCCGGAAAAAGTGATAGACGGATTCCATATAATTCTCAGGATAATAATCTACCCCTGTAATCGAAGATAAATAGTCATACCCCAACTCGTCTCGGAGGTGTTTGGCAACATCTAAGAAGGCATCCGCATCAACCAGGTAACCTTCGTACCCCTTTCTTTCATCCAGTTTGACTTTTTGGGGAAACTTTTCTGCTAAATCAACATCTGTCATAATCAATTGTTCCGTCATTTTATCTACTCCATCCTATGTTGGATTGGATTCTTCCACGGTCGCATCGGTAACTGCCGCTGCTGACTTTTGTTTTGAATACTGACGAATTAATTCATATTCGCGTGGATCCATGATATCTGGACCTAAAACAGGCACTGGGATAACTTCGGATACATCTTTCTTGTACCAGCGCGCTTCCCGCAAAGATTGCGTATCAATCTTCTTTTGCAGAGTAATCAACCCATGTAAGAGGGCTTGAGGAGTAGGCGGACAACCCGGGATATAAACATCAACTGGGATGTAATTGTCGATGCCAGAAACAACGTTGTATCCCTCTTTGAATGGGCCTCCCCCAGAGGCACATGCGCCCATAGCGACCACATATTTTGGTTCTGGCATTTGATTATATAAACGCACAATTTGCGGTACCATCTTTTTCGTAACCGTTCCTGAAACTAACAATAGATCTGCTTGGCGTGGGCTTGGGCGCATCACTTCCATTCCAAAGCGGGCAAAATCAAAACGACTTGCCGCAGTACAAATCATTTCAATAGCACAACATGCGAGACCAAACATCATCGGCCAGATGGAAGATCTACGGCTCCAGTTATAGATACGGTCGATGGTTGTGATCGCAACCTGATTCTTGATCTCAGGGGGTATTTCATATCCTGGCTGATTTAAT
>JAOAHK010000009.1:0-12989 GCA_026415275.1 Anaerolineales bacterium | reverse complement strand
TCCTCATACCATGTAGCAAAGATTTGAATTAGGATGTCATCATTTGCAAGAGATGGGTCATCATCAAACTCTGGCAAGGATATAATCCAATTGAATAATGTTCTCAATGAAAGTTCTTCAAAGTTCACCTGCGGATGATTTTTGATCAAACCTTGGACAATTCCAAAAGTATCATCCCAATCAAGATGCTTCTCAAGAACCATTGATGGCGATTATACCTCCCCTGTACTAGATGGTCAAGTCAGAATAAGGAAAATATATATTTGCGCAATTAGGTTGAATCGTTTATAATGTTACATATGGTTACAACCCGAAGCAAGATCCTAGCCTTCTTGGAAAAAAGAGGACAAGCCTCGGCACTCGAACTCAGCAACGCTCTCAAATTAACCCCAGCTAATATTCGTCATCATCTCAGAGTATTACAAAGCGAAGGCGTCGTTGTCCCCATCCATGTCGATCGAAGCAGTGGGCGGGGGCGTCCGGCTTGCCTTTATGCTTTGAGTGATCAGCAAAAAGCTCATAACCTAGACCGATTGTGTGCAGCTTTCCTGTTGCAGGTGCGCGCTACAAAGTCGTTCGAAGAAAAAAACGATTCCCTTCGATCAATTGCTCAACAACTGATTGCAGATCGTTTACCTTCTTCAAAGATGAACTTAACCCAAAGACTTATCTCTACTACAAAGTTGTTGAACGAGATGTCCTATAAAGCAAGTTGGGAAGCTCATCGGGAAGCTCCAACTATCAAGTTTTCACATTGTCCTTACGCCACCCTTGTAGAAGCCTTTCCAGAGCTATGTCAGATAGATGTTTTTCTCCTTGAAACATTAATGGCTTGTCCCATCGAGGTTCTAGGCACTCGTCAAATTTCCGCCTTGGGGGAAACCATCTGCCGTTTTCGTGTGCGCTAACTCAATTTCTCAATTCGCTTACTCGCCAAACCACTAAAGACTAGATGTTCTGGAACTGCTTCATCGATCATCCAAAGAAAAATTTGATTGCGATCGGCATCTTTCGCCGCATCCATTGCTTGATCGGCGTGCTGTAATAGTTCTCCAACTCCCACATTTTCTCCATCACCTGTGCCTGCTATACCGAAACTAGTACTTACGTAAATTTCAAATTCATCCACCTCAATCGATGTTTGTTCAATCAGAAGAATGCAGCGGCTATAGCATTAAGCCACAAACTAAAATATATAGAGTCATTCCTCAGCGTCAGGTTTTCTTAATGAGCATCAGTACGGCCCTTATAAATTTCTGTGTTCGTTACAAATCTTTGTCCGGTACATAGAACCTAAGTTATTTAATATTGAGATTGGGAAGGTTGCTAAATCGATATCCCAAGAAATGAAAGCGAAATGTCTTTATATCTTGATGCAATCTTGCCAATCACTTTATGATTTGAAAATGCCCATCCAAAATCCAGGGTTCCTAATAGAATATCTAAGATACTAATAGAGACTCTATTTTCTTGGTAAAATCAAACCGGCTATCTTGAGTGAATTCCTAAACCATAATTCAAAGAGGTAATAATGAATATTTTGCCTCTCAGACTCTGCCAAGCTTGTCGGATCACTCGCTCGATCTATTTATTGAGTTTTTACCTGATACCTATTCTTTTCATCGTATCTTGCGCATCCTCTGAGGACTTACCAGCTCGTGTTGTAGAAGAATATTATCAAGCCCTAACCAGGCAAGATTTGAATACTATGGTCTCGCTTGTTTGCTCCGAATGGGAGGAACAAGCGCGCAATGAATACAATTCCTTTAGCGCTGTGACCACTCAACTGCAAGAAATAAGCTGTGAAACTGTGACCCTAGACCAAACCAAAGCATTGGTAAAGTGCAACGGTAAGATCGTCGCCAACTACGGTAACGAAATTTTAGAGATTAATTTGGCTAAGCTTACTTTTCAACTCGTCCAACAAAGTGGAAATTGGCGTTTTTGCGGTTATCCTTGATCAACCCCCTTGGGAAATAACATCAAAATACCATGAACCTCAAAACACTTTTCTCCAAAGAAAATCTTTATGCACTTCTCTTCTGTCTAATGCTGATTGCATTGATTCTCTTAACCGTCGATACTGCCCCTGTGTGGATCTACCAGGGATTCTAGATGTCAATAACCCAAGTATTCCTCCTCGTAGCAATTGCTATGTTCTGCGGGCTATTTAAGAATACCCGCTATCGAAATCTTATACTCATCATTTTTAGTCTTTTGATTTACTATCGTCTACAACCCGCCACTCCGATTCGCTTTTTAGATTTTTGGTTTCCGACCTTCGCTATCGCTCTAGCGTTGCTGACGTGGATTGCGACTCAAAATAACCTCGCTGATAGTTTGAAGGAGAACTGGACAGTCCTGTTGATTGCGCTTCTGACTATTACAACCATAGCGGGCAACCGCTATCTAACCTTGTGTTGCATAACTGCAACGCGGCCACCCCAAATCTGGGGTGTAATTCTAGCTTTATGTGGCTTTCTCATTCTGGGCTTCTTAATGCTCTCAAAGTTTTCGTTCCGTCTGCGGTTAACTTTTCTTGCCATTCTCTTTATCGGTATCTTCATTCTTTTCAAAACACCTGAAATTTCAGTCCTTCTGAGCAAATTTCTGCGCACGATCAATCAACAAGATGTGCGCTTCAGTTCAGCCAATGATCTAGTTTGGTTAGGGATATCGTATATTCTCTTTCGGATGCTCCACATCCTTCTCGACCTGCGCGCCAACCGGCTATCTGCACTAAAACTAGCAGATATTTTGAGTTATCTTTTCTTTTTTCCTTCTTTACTTGCTGGCCCAATAGCGCGTTTTCCTCAATTTCAAGAACAACTGCAGGTTGTCCCACACTTGCACGACTATATCGCAGGGTTGCGCCGTGTTTTTCTCGGGCTCTTTCGCAAATTTGTGCTTGCCGATAGTCTTGCGCTGCTTGCGCTTTCCCCCCAAAATGCCTTCCAAATTCACAGTCCATTCTATCTCTGGATTGCCCTCATTGCCTTTTCATTGCGGATTTACTTTGACTTTAGCGGTTACACCGACATCGCCCTTGGCAGCGCACGCTTGATGGGTATTCACCTCCCGGAAAACTTTAACGCCCCCTATCTCAAAACCAACCTTATTCAATTTTGGAATAGCTGGCACATCACCCTTGCCGATTGGTTTCGCGCTTATGTCTTCAACCCTTTGACGCGTAGACTTCGCGCTACGGTCTTTCCAACATGGCTGACTATTCTCATCCCTCAATTATCCACTATGTTGCTAATCGGGTTATGGCATGGGATTACTCTTAACTTCTTCTTCTGGGGGTTGTGGCATGGTTTGGGATTATTTGTCAACAATCGCTGGAACAACTGGCTCAAAACTCATCCACTCAACCGAGCTTTATTTATTCAAAATATTTTCGGATGGGCACTCACATTTGGATATGTGACCCTCGGTTGGGTCTGGTTTCTGATGCCTACCTTTTGGGACGCATGGAATGTCTTCTGGAGGCTTTTTGGTCTTGGAATATAAAGTTATGGAAAGCAAATTGGGCAATCTGGATCGTTTCTGGTTGCGAGTGATATTAAAAGGTGTACTGTTTTTTACAGGTTTCAACATTTTTTTTGCTATATACGACTTCGACTATGGCAAATTTTCTGTATATAATCACCTTTTTCCCGGCAGGTTTCGCCTTCCATACAGCGATCAACCCGCTGAATCTTATAACGTGACTATCACCAACCTTGACGCTATGTTTGCGTCTCACCTTATAGCTGGCTCACCTAAGGCTCCGAATGAATACCGGGTACTCCTTATTGGCGACTCGGCAACTTGGGGTTATCTCCTCCCTCCAGATCAAACCCTCGCAGCACATCTCAATCAGGCAAATCTTCGTACACCTGATAACAAGGCGGTGGTTTTTTACAATCTGGGTTATCCTGTGATGTCGCTCTTAAAGGATGCACTTATTTTGGATAGAGGGCTAACCTATCAACCCGACTTGGTGCTATGGTTGGTAACGCTTGAGTCGTTTCCAATGGAAAAACAGCTCTTTTCCCCATTGTTAGAGAAAAATCCCAGAGAGGTTATTCGATTGATTGAAAAATTAAGCCTGAGCCAGACCATTCCTCCTCCCCAACTTCCTCCGACAACGTTCTGGCAGCGCTCGCTCTTCGGTCAACGCAAAGCCTTAGCTGATTGGATTCGCTTTCAAATTTATGGTTTTCTTTGGACAGCGACGGGTGTCGATCATCATATCCCAGAACAAATCCCAGAAAAGCAGGTAGATCTGAGTGATGAACAGAATTATTACAGTCAAGAACCACCAAATCTGCGACATGATCAACTTGCCTTCGAGGTGATCAATGCAACCATACGCATCTCAGCCCCAACACCCATCATTCTCATCAACGAACCGATGTTTATCAGCTCTGGTCTCAATAGCGAGATTCGGTATAATTTCTACTATCCTCGCTGGGCTTATGACCAGTATAGAGAATTGCTAGTAAAGTTTTGCCAATATCAATCACTGACCTGCTGGGACATTTGGAATCTAATTTCACCTGAAGAATTTACCAACACCGCTATTCACATGACATCACAGGGCACTCCCAAACTGCGCAATGGATCGCCAATGCTCTAGAAAAGTGGTTTCAAAATCGTTCGTCTTTAGTCAGCGCTCAATGATGAGAAGTAAAGTCATTGTTCTGATATTTCTGACGACAATCGGGTTGCTATGTTCTTGTCAAACGACAGTAACCTCCCCGATTCAATCCCCATTAGGAGCAAATCCTGAACAGAGTTTGTCATCCCCAACAACTACCTCTGATATTACACCAACCATTTTGCCAACAATCCCGAAAAGTGCAACACTTACACCATCTCCCACTCAAATCACACCAGTCACAGAAACATCCCCTTCATCCAATCCGCCTACCCCTCAACCTTCCCCTACTTCAACGTTTGATCCAGAAAGTTGGTCAGAAATGCCAGTCATTCCCCACCTTTCTGAAAGAGTCAAAGAAATCTTTCAAAGCGGGTTGGACATGGGTAATCGGCCAAACGCATTTTCCAAAGTAGGTGATTGCGGCAGCACGCCTTCGTGGTTTTTGGGCGATTTTGATCGGGGACATAGGTTTTATACCCTAGGTGAATACACCCACTTGCAAGCCGTGATCGATTATTATCAGGGATCCTTTGAAAGAACCAGCCTAGCCGCCTTAGCAGGGTATAACACTTCTTCAGTCTTAACTCCGCTTTGGTCTAACAAAGAGTTCTGTAGGAACGACGAATCACCTTTGGCGTGTGAATATCGGATACATCGTCCGACAATTGCCCTGATTACTTTAGGAGCAAACGACGTCTATCACATCGAAAGCTTCGAACCACAATTACGTAAAATCATCGAATTTTCCATCGAGCAAGGAGTAATTCCAGTACTCGCCACTAAACCCGACAACCTCGAAAAAGACCATCGGATAAACCGAGTGACCGCACAGTTAGCAGTCGAATACCAAATTCCCTTGTGGAATTATTGGAGAGCCGTTCAACCCTTGCCGAATCACGGACTTCAAGAAGATGGCGTGCACATCACCTTTGCCGCAAACGATTTTAGCAATCCCATGAATATGCAAGCAGGCTGGCCAATTCGCAATCTGACTGCACTCCAAGTTTTGTATGCTTTGTACACCTTTCTGAACAGTCCCTGAGGTAAAAAATGAAATATATCCTCGATGATTTATCGAAATTCATTGCTGAAAAAATCCTTCAATCTCCTACTAGAAAAATTGCACAAGATGAAGCCTTGATTTCCAGTGGTCTCTTAGATTCATTTCACTTGATAGACCTTGCCATCTACATCGAAGAACGTTTTGGTGTGAAAATCGAAGACACAGAACTCAACCGTCAGACTTTTGACAACCTAGAGCAGCTAGCTAAGCTCATTCAAGATCGAATGCGAAGATAAATGGAAACACTGCCCCAAATCATTTCCAAAAATGCATGGGAAGATCCTGAGAAAACCGCTATCGTTTTCCAGCAGCGCGGCAAACCGGACGATGTCATTTCCTATCGAACCCTCTACCGATGTGCGCTTCGATATGGCAAAGTTCTTCAAGAGAATGCCATCCGCTCTGATGAGGTGGTTATTATTGTTCTCCAGCACTGTCAAGATTTGATTTATTCCTTCTTTGGAGCAATGTTTACTGGCGCAATCCCCTCGATCATGCCTTTTTTGACCGAAAAGCTTTCTCCGGAGCATTACAGGAAATCCCTGCGTTCGCTTTTTGAAGTCATTGAACCTGCTGCGGTCATCACCTATACTGAATTCGAATCCGAAATTCAACAAGCCGCAAAAGAGAGTTCGGTACGGAAAATCTTGATCGCTGAGCAAATTGCATTACAGGATTTGGAATTACAAGAAGCGCCAGGCTTGCACCGAAGCCCACAATCGATTGTTCTCTTGCAACATTCTTCGGGCACAACCGGTCTGCAAAAGGGAGTTGCATTATCTCACCAAGCGGTCATGAAGCAGTTAGAAGCCTATCAGAGGGCAATTCACCTAAGCCAACCCGATGTGATTGTTAGCTGGCTACCACTTTACCACGATATGGGCTTGATTGCTGGGTTCCTAATGCCCATTTTGCTCAAAGTCCCCCTGGTTCTGATGTCCCCTTTCGACTGGGTGCGTTCGCCAGTCTTGCTGATGCGAGCCATCCATCAGTATCACGGTACGCTAACTTGGTTGCCAAACTTTGCCTATAACTTTTGTGCCCAAAAAATTCGCCCCTCCGACTTAGATGGAATCGATTTGTCATCCATGCGAGCCGTGATCAACTGCTCTGAACCTATGATGCAATCTAGCCATGAAATGTTCATCAACCGCTTTCGTCCATATGGGCTAAAAGATAATGCCTTGGCAACCTGCTATGCGATGGCAGAAAATGTGTTTGCTGTTTCGCAGGATGGTATCGAAAAACCAGTGACATTGGATTGGATCGACCGTAAAAAACTTTTGGTCGAGAAAATCGCTCAACCCGCTCCTCAAGGCGATGATGCAATCTGTATGGTCTCAGCCGGTAAACCAATCGAGAACACACAGGTACGTATTCTTAGTGACGAAGGCAAAGAGCTACCGGAGCGAGTGATCGGTGAAATCGCGTTGTTAAGCGATTGTATGTTAACCGAATACTACAAAAGACCCGATTTGACTCAAAAGGCTTTTCTCGATGGATGGTATCTTACCGGCGACCTTGGGTACTTAGCCAAAGGAGAAGTGTATATCACAGGACGCAAAAAAGACTTGATTATTGTCGGGGGGAAAAATATTTATCCTCAGGACATAGAAAGAGTAGCCAACGAGGTGGAAGGAGTTTACCCAGGACGGGTTGTTGCTTTTGGAGTTTTTGATGAAGTGATGGGAACGGAGGAAGTTGTCCTAATAGCAGAAACAGAGGAGCCAGACGTACAACGGAGGCAGGACATCGCAGATAAAATTTGTTATCACGTTAACCGTTCTAGCGACATTGTCCTAAGAAAAGCTATTATAGTCGATCGCGGATGGTTGTTGAAGACCAGCAGCGGTAAGATTGCTCGTTCGGCAAACCGGGAAAAATACTTGCGCGAATTTCAAGGAGCCTTATCAACGGAAGCCAGCACCGACCGATAAAGAGCAATAATTTTTTGGGCAATGACGCCCCAACCAAACCCTTTGGCGAATTCGGCTGCTTGTTTGCCCATCTTGATTCGCAATTCAGGATCAGATAACAATTTTGCAATACAATCAACCAATAACTGCGGCTCATCAACTGGAACGGTAAATCCAGTCAACCCATCTTGAACCAGGTATGCCAATCCCCCTACATTAGAAGCCACCACCGGCGTTCCACATGCCATCGCTTCCAAGGCTACCATTCCGAAAGATTCGTAATGAGAAGGAACAACGACAATCTCTGCTGCAGAGTAGTAGTAAGGAAGCGTATCTTGACTCTTCTTGCCTAAAAAGACTACCAAATCCTCAAGTCTGTATTCAGCTCTCAAGGCAGTCAACCGCTCTTGTTCGGACCCCTTTGTTCTCAACTCGCCATCTTCGTCCCCTCCAATAACCGCCAAACAAAACGGTGTTCGTTCCCATTGACCATTTTCCCGCATGATCGCAATGGCCTTGAACAAGACATCCAAGCCTTTCAATGGTTCAATCCTCCCAACAAACAGCAACATCCGATTACAGGGGGGAATACCAATATACTCTTTGGCTTCATCCATGGGAATTGGGTAAAAGCGGCTCAAATCAACCCCCGGTGGGATGACCTGAATTTTAGAAACATCCGCCTGATAAAGCCACTGTAGTTGCGCCAATTCCGCCGGCGTAGCAGCGACCACACAATCTACTTCTTTCAAGAGTCGATTTTCTCCTTGTATCCGATAATCACCTTCAATTTCCTCATCACTCCTTGCCACACGTTGTTTCATTTTTCCTAACGTATGAAACATGTGCACAATTGGAGCTTGCCAAATTTTCTTCAGTTCTAATGCGGCAATTCCGGACATCCAATAATGGCTATGGATGAGGTCATATCGGCATTCTTTTTGGTTCGCAAATTCGAGAATTCCGTGAACAAACTGCTCGAGATAGTTGATTAACTTTTCTTTGGGTAAAGGAATCTCTGGACCAGCCGGGACGTGAACGACTCGGTTTCCAAACCCCAATTCATGTAGGACATGAGGAACATGTTCATCCTGAGAGCGGGTGAAAACATCGACCCGAATCCCCTCAGCACCGAGTTGGTGGCTCAGGTCACGAACATAGACATTCATACCTCCTGTATCTTTTCCACCTAGCGTTGCCAAAGGGCAAGTGTGATAGGATAACATTGCAATCCGCATCCTAAAATCCTTTTCGTCTACGTCCATCATTTAGATGAGAGCACTCGTTGCACGAGTTACTCATCGAGCCTTCCTTGTCATTCTAGCATATCCTTTGTATAATTTGGGGTAGAAATTGCCACCGTAGCTCAGCAGGCAGAGCAAGCGTTTCGTAAACGTTAGGTCAAGGGTTCGAATCCCTTCGGTGGCTTTTTTATTATTCCCATCGGGGTTTTCCTTAACTAAGTATAATTAAATTATGGCAATTCGATTAACCCCTTTAGTCATCGGTATAGCAGGGGGGTCTGGCTCTGGCAAGACCACAGTTGCCAATATGATCATTCAACACGTAGGGGCGGAGAAAATCGCTTATCTACCTCATGACGCTTACTATAAAGACCTAAGTAACCTACCTGAACCCCAACGCCATCTGATCAATTTCGACCACCCAAATTCTCTGGAAACATCTTTGCTCATCCAGCACGTAATCCAACTAAAGAAAGGTCAACCAATCGAATTACCAATTTATGACTTTCGTACACATTGCCGTACAAACAAAACCCAACGCATTGAACCGAAAGCGGTCATAATTGTCGAAGGGATTCTCATCTTTGCCGAAGCCGAGTTGCGTGAGCTATTTGACGTCAAGATCTTCGTTGATACTGACGCGGATATTCGCTTTATTCGTCGCTTGCAAAGAGATTTAATCGAACGCGGACGCTCGACCGAATCGGTGATTCAACAGTATCTATCCACTGTTCGACCTATGCATTTAGAATTTGTCGAACCTTCAAAGAGATACGCGGACGTCATTATTCCTGAGGGGGGATTAAACACCGTTGCGATCGATATGGTTGTTGCCCGCATCAATGCTCTACTCCAAGAAACTAATCGTGAGTGACTTCACCTCGTCATCATCAAACAATCGCAAAACTTTTTATTTATGGCGTGTTTTGGCTTTGCTTTTTGTCATTGCTCTCAGTCTCTTTATTTTTAGCATTCGAGAGGATGCAGCCAAACTTGCCTTTCTCGGTTATCCGGGTGTCTTCCTGATCGCATTTATGGCTTATGCTACGGTTGTCCTGCCTGCACCGGGCCTAGCAATCATCTTTACACTAGGAGGAGTACTATCAAATCCCCTCGGAGTTGCAATTGCAGCTAGCTTAGGCGCTACCGCGGGAGAAATTAGTGGATATTTAGCTGGATTTGGTGGACAAGTGATGGTGGAAAGGTTTGAGGTTTATCAAAAGCTAACGCAGTGGATGCAAAAACACGGTGGTATAACCGTTTATATCCTTTCTGCTATACCAAATCCGTTTTTTGATGTCGCCGGCATGGCCGCTGGCGCCCTGAAAATGCCCCTCCACATCTTCTTCTTCTGGTGTTTTCTTGGTCAGACTACGAAGATGCTTATCTTCTCCTTCTTGGGTTCAGGGTTGCTAGGCCGCTTTTTTCAATAATCAAACTTCAAGTAAATTCACACACAATAACCGATATAATGAGGTGTGATGGATTCGCTCGTTGCTTTAGACATAGAGACTACAGGGTCGGACACAGAAAAAGATCGTATTATTGAGATCGCTGCTATTCGGTTTAATTCACGCCGCGTTGAAGCAGAATGGCATTCGTTGGTAAATCCTGGTAAACCGATTCCCCCCGCAATAACCCTTTTGACTGGCATTACCGATCAAATGCTGGTCAAAGCACCTTCTATTCAAGAAATTGCGAAAGAATTAAATCGCTTTATTGGGAACGGTCGCATTGTAGGTCACTCGATTAACTTCGATTTGGCATTCCTAAACCGTTTTGGAATAGCGCGCCATAATCTAATTGTGGACACCTATGAAATTGCCTCAGTCATCAATCCAACCTCAAGTCGTTATAATCTGACCGCCTTAGCCCAACAATACGGCATTCTTGTACAAGGGAAGCATCGCGCTCTAGAAGATGCGCGCACAACCCGCGCTTTATTTTTACGCCTCTACGAAGAATTACTCAACCTACCCATTCGGCTGTTAGCTGAAATTGTCCACCTGACGGAAGGCACAGATTGGGGGGGCTTCTGGGCATTCCAAAGCGCCCTAAAGGAACGCACACAAGAAATTGTTTTTCCACAAGCTTCGGCGAGCCTCTTTAACGGTCCTCTCTTTCGAAATCCCGTCCCTATTCCCATCCCTCTACAGCCTGCACAATCACCGATTGCCTTAAATACCGAAGAGATTTCAGCCTTTTTAGAACACGGTGGCGCCTTCGCTCGTCACTTCAAAAATTACGAATACCGACCGCAACAAGTCGCTATGCTCCAAGCAGTTTGCGAGGCGCTTTCGAATGGCAAGCACATCTTGATTGAAGCTGGCACTGGAACCGGGAAATCAATAGCATATTTAATTCCCGCTTCGTTGTGGTCAATCCAAAATCAAACGCGAGTGGTCATTTCAACCAATACAATAAACCTCCAAGACCAATTAATCAACAAAGACATTCCAGACTTAATTGCCGCTTTAGGGCTAGAATTACGAGCTGTTGTCGTGAAAGGTAGAAGCAATTATCTCTGTTTGAGGCGATTTGAGAATCTATATCGACGCAGGCCCCAAAACGCAGACGAAGCTCGCTTACTAGCAAAAATCCTCGTCTGGTTGCAATTTACTGAGACCGGCGATCGAGCAGAATTAAATTTGAATAATCCCGCCGAAAGGGAGATTTGGGGATCAATCTCGGCTGAGGACGAGGGTTGCACAATAGAAAATTGCTACCAACGCACGGGAGGGCGCTGCCCATTCTATCGAATCCGCCAATCTTCCCAAGGTGCTCATCTCTTAGTTGTCAACCATGCCTTACTCCTATCTGACATAGCCAGCGGCAACCGAGTTCTGCCTGATTACGATTACCTCATCGTTGACGAAGCGCACCATCTTGAGGATGCAACAACCAATGCCCTGAGTTTCTGCCTTACTCGTGCAGATATTGAACGATTAATCCGTGAGTTGGGAAGTTCGCGCACCGGGTTGCTTCATCGGGTAGAAGAAACCCTGACCAAAATCTTCAAAAAGGCTGATCCTGTCAGCTTTCAGCTTTTGCTTGAGAGGGCAACCGATTTATCGTTTCGCTTAGAAGAACTCAGCCGTCAATTCTTCACCGCCATCGATGAGTTTTTTTACGATTTGCGCGAAGGTAAGGAGATTGGCATCTATGCCCATCAAGAACGAATCGTGCAATCCCACCGCTCACAACCGGGCTGGTATAGTATTGAAGCTGCTTGGGAGGAAACCGAAGCAGTATTCAACTCCCTCATGGACGTCCTTCGCTCAATATTAAGTATCCTCTCGGATAACATTGAGAATATCCTAGATTTAGATGAGGACCTTTATACCGATCTAAGCAACCTCGCCCGGCGATATCAAGAGGTCTTAGACAATTTGAATTCTTTTGTTTTCAAACCCGCCCCTGACAAAATTTACTGGATAGAAGTTCGAAATAATTATGGCAACATATCCTTGCATACTGCACCTTTAGACATCGGGCCGCTCATAAAGAAGCACATCTGGAATGAAAAAACAGCCGTAGTTTTAACTTCGGCTACCCTGACCACTGGGGGCGAGTTTCAATATATCCGTAGCCGATTGCAAGCTGAAGATGCCGAAGAATTACAGGTGGGATCTCCATTTGATTATGAGACCTCCACTTTGCTTTACATTGTTAGCGATATTCCAGAACCCAACGACCGTTTTGCATATCAAAAAGCGATTGAAACAGCAATCATCCAAACCAGTATAGCCGCCGGTGGACGAACTTTAGTACTGTTTACATCTTATGACCAATTACGGCGAACCTCCCAAGCCATCGCAAGAGTTCTGACAAAAAATGACATCATAATCTATGAACAAGGTGAAGGTGCATCCCCTCACGCACTCTTAGATAGCTTCCGCTCTACTGAAAGGGCAGTCCTTCTGGGCACTCGGGCTTTCTGGGAAGGCGTTGACGTGCCTGGTGCAGCATTGTCCGTATTGTTGATTACCAAATTACCTTTTGATGTCCCTTCTGACCCGATCATCTCCGCCCGCGCTGAAACCTTTGAAGATCCATTTCTTCAATACTCGATCCCCGAAGCGGTACTGAAGTTTCGTCAAGGGTTTGGACGCTTGATC
>JAOAHK010000100.1 GCA_026415275.1 Anaerolineales bacterium | reverse complement strand
GATCAATCCGGCGCGAGGACGGGGATCATCTCGCCATTTGGTCTGGATATGATAGATTAAGCGGGGAAGCTGACGGTAGGAACGGATATCCTTGCGGACAATATCCGCGACAACTTCCTCATGTGTCATCGCTAAAACCATGTCGCGATTGTTTTTATCCTTGAAGCGCCCCATTTCCGTGCCAATTTGGTACCAACGTTGGGTCTCTTTCCAAATGTCCGCCGGATGGACAACCGGCATGGTCATCTCTTGACCACCGATGGCATTCATCTCCTCGCGCATGATGTTTTCGATTTTGGTGAGTGTCCTTCTCCCCAGCGGCATGTAGGAAAAGATCCCAGCCGCTAATTGGCGGATGAATCCCGCGCGCACCAGCAGTTGGTGGCTGGTAACTTCTGCCTCAGCAGGGGCTTCTCGTAGAGTGACATTGAATAATTGCGAAACTCTCACGGCGTCCTCCTTATGCTTGATGGATCATATAAAAAATCGCCCTCTGTGGCTTTCGCTCCAGAGGGCAGGGACTGCTAGACTTTTGCCGGCGAACTCTCAGAGGCCGAAAGCCATATCAGGGTTTTCGGGTAGGCGGGAACGGAGAGAATTCGCTCGGTGAATAAGACATTCTCATTGATTTTTAGTTTACCATTTTGTTCGATGCTGTCAAGGTTGAAAAAGATCACCCATTCATATTCGTCAATCAAGGCGGTTTAGTCCCAGAGAACGCGCAAGCTCGATGACGTCCTGATACTCCCGCAAAGTAATCCGCCGATTCAATTCAGGGTATTGGTGGGCAAGGTAGAGCGGCCGGTATTGATCCATGATGTTTAGGTAGGTGTTGGGGGAAATCTCCTCTGCGATGAACTTTAGGATTTGCTCACTCCCTGCGATATGGTTCGGTAATACCAGGTGCCGAATCAACAAACCGCGTTGAGCAATCCCGTTTTCATCGAGGATTAAGTCGCCCACTTGACGATGCATCTCTTTGACTGCTTGTTGGTTGATTTGGGGGTAATTTGGGATTCGGGAATACTTCCGCGCAAGATTGGCATTGCCGTACTTCATATCCGGCATGTAGATGTCGATGATGCCGTCCAAGAGCTTTAAAGCACTCAAAGAATCATACCCTCCTGTGTTATAGACCAACGGGAGGTGGAGACCTTTCGGACGGGCGATGGCGAGGGCTTGCAAAATCGGGACAATCACGTGGGAGGGTGAAACAAAGTTAATATTATGGCAACCCATGGCTTGTAAGTGAAGCATGATTTCGGCTAATTGAGTGGCAGTTACCGCATATCCTTGATACAGTTGGCTGATCTCATAATTCTGACAATATTGGCAACGCAGATTGCAACCAGCAAAGAAGATTGTCCCAGAGCCACGCCAACCGCGCAAGGGATTTTCTTCTCCGTGATGGGGTCCAAAGCTGCTGATATAGGCAAGTTCCCCCGTTTTGCAGACACCTAGTTTGCCTTCTAAGCGGTTGATACCACATTCCCAGCCACACAAGTCGCAATGGGTCAGATGTTCTTGAGCTTCTTCAGCTCGTTCTTTTACAAGGTGGGGATCGAGCATTACAGGATTTTCTGTCATTTTCTAACCTATAAATAAAAAGAGCAAATCGTTGACATTGGTGTTGGTGGGCGAAGTGAAGAGACTATCCTGAAGGCGGTTGAAAAACGTAAACGAATCATTGCGCCTTAGAAAATTGCTGGGTTGTAAGCCCAGTTGACGAGCACGCTCTGCGCTAAAGCCGCTGACGACAGCCCCGGCAGCCGGGCTAAAGCCATCATCACCGTCGGAAGCTAAGGTGATCAGGATGGCGCGTTCTAAACCAGCCATTTCCGAGACCGCGCCCAGCGCTAGTTCGGAGTTCCGCCCTCCAATCCCGTCGCCGCGTACGGTGACGGTTGTCTCCCCACCTGCGATCCAACAAATTGGAGGCATCGTGTCGCTTTGTGAAGCACAGAGTTGTCGGGCGAAGGCTGCAAACACACGGCCTACTTGGCTGGCTTCGCCTTGTAAAAAGGATGTCAAATGTAGGGTTTCGACACCCGCTTGGTGCAAACTTTGTTGGGCTGCCGCACAGGCGTGTCGATTGCTGGCGATGATATGATTTGCAACATTTTTCGAGATGGCTGTATCAGGTTTCAAAGTTTCCAGGTGAATCCCTTGACTGCCCTCCATTAAGTAGGAAAGGACGCTGGATGGCAGAGATTGACGCAACTCATACCGATCGATGATGCCTAGCGCATCCTTGAAAGTTGTCGGGTCAGGCGCGGTTATTCCTGAGCCGATGACTTCGATTGAGTCTCCGATTACATCGGAGATGATCAAACTGACGACATTTGCTACATTGACCGCCTGGACAATCCCGCCTCCCTTGAAGCGTTCGAGGTGTTTACGGATCGTGTTCAATTCGTGGATGGTTGCCCCGCAACGCAAGAGTAATTTGGTGGTCTTCTGCAAGTCTTGCAGGCGTAAGGGGGGACGCGGGTAGGTCAGCAAAGCCGATGCTCCACCAGAGAGCAAGCAAAGCAAAGTGTCTTGGGGTTTGAGTGTTTTTAGAAAGCGTTCTACTGCGCGAGCGGCGCGTAAGCTGCGTTGTTTGGGGACGGGATGATCACCCAACAGAATGGGGAAATCACCCGACTCATTCTCGGGCAGGAACTTGGTGATGATGATGCCTTTTGAAACGCGTTCGCCAAGACTCTCCTTTGCTCCACGCGCCATGGAAACCGCAGCCTTGCCAACTGCTAATAACGCAATCTGCCCTTGCGGGTGGAGAGCGTAAACTTGGTCTCCGACCCAAAGATTATCCTTTTCGATTTGTAAACTCTGGCGAACGGCTTGTTCCCCATTGACCGCATTCAGAGCGTCTTTAATGGCTTTGATCAAGACATCTCGATAAGGATGTTCTTGTAAACTATGTGGGAGTGGGGGGAGCAACTCTATAGCCATCGTTGTCTATGAGACGGGTTGAATGCATTCGATTCGATCCTGATTAGGATTATTTACCACAGTAGACACAGCAAATGCTTCCATCTCCTCGGCTGGGTAGGGTCGAAGCAAGCCGTTCAAGCGCGGGACTTCCGCATCAGGGGCTGCTAGCCAAAATTGATATTCTGTTGGTGGCAAGATGACCGGCATTCGGGAGTGAATCGCTTGAACGAGTTCGTTTGCCTCGGTGGTGATGATCGTGCAGGAGAGAATCTCCGAACCGTCGGGACTCTGCCAGCGATCCCACAAACCAGCCAATGCAAAGGGTGCTCTAGATTTGAAACGGATCAAAAAGGGTGCTTTGGTTTTCCCTTCTCTGCGCCACTCGAAAAAGCCATCGGCAAGGATGAGACAACGCCGATAGCGATAAGAACTCCGAAATGCTGGTTTTTGGGTTAGCGTTTCGGCGCGGGCGTTGATCAAACGGTTTCCGATCTGGGGCTCTTTTGCCCAGCTGGGAATTAAGCCCCAAATAAAAAAATCGACATGGTAGGGGTCTTGGTTGGCGATCACTGCCACGGGTTGGGAGGGAGCGATGTTGTAGCGCGGTTTCATTTGAGAAGGAAATTCTGCCCATGGGAAAGCTTTTTGAAGTTCGCTGATTTCAGTTGTCAGAGTGAACCGACCGCACATTTTAGCCTCCTAGCTTAATTTGCTAGGCTTGCGCGCTACCAAAGAAGCAACGGCTCGCGGGTGTTCCCCATTACGATCCTGCCATCCTTCACGATAGAGGAGGATTTCAAAGTCGGCAAAGGTCCTCTTAAGTTCGTTTGGCTGAAGCAAAAAACGTTCATCGATTTCTGGTTTTAAGGCTTTCATTTCTTGGGTCATGGTTTCGACAATGAGCAGGCCGTTGGGCTTGAGCCACTTTCGCACTTGATCCCAGATCGAGCGTTGCAGAAAATAAAAGTTCAAAATCACGTCAAAGGTGTTGGCGGGCAGGGAAAACGACTCTAGATCAGCGCAAATAGCCATGATTTGTGGGCAAAGGGATTTTGCCTTCTGCAAAGCGATGAAGGAAATATCGACACCGATCACCTTGAGCCCTCGCTGCATCAAATAAGCTGCGTTATGCCCTAAGCCCATCGCCAAATCTAAAGCACAGCCTCCCTCGGGCAACCACTCGCAGGCTTCGATTAGGAGAGAACGCGGCTCTCGCAAAGCGAGAAAGCTCTCCTCTTGGTAGCGGTTATTCCAACGGATTGCATCGGTCTGAGCCATCGTTCCTAATTTTACTTGAGGTTGAAGGAAAAAACGATGGTTGAAAAGTGACCACCTCCTGTTGTCCATCAGCCTGATAAACGGTTGAATGCTAAATAATTGTTAGAAATCAATTTGGATAAGGTAAAATGAACACACCAACAAGGCAAGATAACCGCTTACTCTTCAGTTCTCTGGGATTTTCGATCAGACCTTAACATTCTGCGGCTGTGCCCTAAAGTTTCATTTGTTTTTTTACCATTAGCCTTTGGTTAGGAGAATTTTTCCATGAGCATAGAGGCGTTCTTTAGTTCAGGGTGGTTTCAATGGGTGGTATTGCCTTTGCTAATTTTTGTGGCGCGCATTACGGATGTGACCCTGATGACCTTGCGCATTGTTTTTTCAGCACAGGGGAGACGTTCACTCGCTCCGATTGTTGGATTTTTTGAGGTGCTAATTTGGATATTAGCCATCAGTCAGATCATGCGCAACTTAACCAATCCATTAACCTACATTGCTTATGCATCCGGCTTTGCCGCTGGCAATTACATGGGTTTGTTTATCGAGCAAAAGTTGGCAATTGGAATGGTTGCTGTGCGCGTTTTCTTGAAACAAGACTGCGATCGCTTGATGGAAAAATTAAAAGAGAATGGCTTTGGGGTGACAAAATTGTCGGCAATGGGAACACAAGGTTCGATCGATATTCTTTACACTCTAATCCCACGCCGTAGCCTGAAACAGGTCATTGACTTGATCCATCAGATTGACCCCAAAATCTTTTACGCAGTAGAAGAAATTCGCACTGCATCGCAGGGGGTTTTTCCGCCCACCCGAGATTGGCAAATTTGGCAAGCGATTGGAGTAAGACGCAAGTGAAAGGATTTGAAATGAAGAAAACCGTTGTGGCAGGTGCTTTGGGCGAATGTGTACATGTGGCTGGCATAAGTCGTTTTTTGCGGCTGGCTGAAAAAGCGGGCTGGCGCACAGTCTTTTTAGGGCCGGCCGTTCCAATCGGAGAAATGCTACGCACGGCAGAAGCCGAGAAGGCTGAATTAGTTGGCGTGTCCTATCGATTAACTCCCGAAACAGGAGAACAACTGTTAGCGCGGTTTGCTGAACAGGCTGATGAATTGCGTTCAAAAGGGGTGCATTTTGTTTTCGGTGGAACACCACCGGTCGCTGAACGAGCTGCGCGGCTAGGTTTCTTTGAGAAGGTGTTCTATGGGGGTGAGGCTGAGGAGGAAATATTAGCCTATCTTCGAGGAGCCTCCCCATCACTCTTATCGGAGGAAGACTATCCGCAAGATACTATAAAAAGAATTCAATGGAAATCGCCTTATCCCCTCTTGCGCCATCATTTTGGATTACCAACAATGGAAGCCACTCTTGAGGGTATTCGCAAAATCGCAGAAGCCAAAGTTTTGGATGTTATCTCATTGGGCATCGACCAAGATGCCCAAGAAAATTTCTTCCATCCAGAGCGGCAAGACCTGCGACGCAAAGGAGCAGGGGGTGTTCCCGTACGCTCTGCTGATGACTATCGAGCACTTTATCAAGCCAGCCGTTGTGGAAACTACCCTCTCATGCGCACCTATTCAGGGACAGATGATTTTATCGCCCTTGCCGAAATCTATACAGAAACGATCCGCAATGCTTGGTGTGCCATTCCGTTATTCTGGTTCAATCAAATGGATGGACGTGGGCCTTGGGATTTGGAAGGATCGATCCGCGAACATCAAGAGGTTATGCGCTGGTATGGAGAGCGAGGCATTCCTGTTGAACTCAATGAGCCCCATCATTGGGGAATGCGCGATGCCTCTGATGTCGTCTTTGTCGTCACGGCTTATCTTTCCGCCTACAATGCCAAGGCGTTTGGGGTGAAGGATTACATTGCCCAAATGATGTTCAACAGTCCACCGGGGCTATCGGATGCCATGGATTTGGCTAAGATGCTTGCCATCCTTAGCATGATTGAGCCATTACAGGATGAGCAGTTTCGCATTTGGAAACAAACTCGCACTGGCTTACTAAGTTATCCAATGGATTTAGATGCGGCTATGGCGCATTTAGCTGCCAGCATTTACCTACAGATGTCAATTCAACCCCAAATTGTTCATGTGGTCGGTTATAACGAGGCTCATCATGCAGCCACAGCGGAGGAAGTGATCCGATCGTGCAAAATGGCACGCCATGTTATCCAAATCGCGTTGTATGGTCAAGCTGACATGCGTGTAGATCCAAAAATCAAAGAACGCGTTGAAGAATTAGTCGAAGAGGCTAGCATCACGCTTGAAACAATACGGGATTTGGCTTCAGCTTCGATAGAGGATCCATTTGTCGATCCTGAAACACTAGCAAAAGCGGTCAAAATTGGTATCTTGGACGCACCACAATTAAAAAACAATCGCTTTGCTGCTGGTCAAGCTGTTACTCGGATTGATGAGCGCGGAGCATGTATTGAAGTCGATCCTGCAAGTGGAAAACCCTGGAATGAACGACGTAGAATCCAAAAGATTTTTGCGAACATAAACTCTAAGGAGGTTTCAATATGAACAAGGTCAATCGATTTGCAGTGCTTGGGGCAGGACATGGTGGGAAAGCTATGGCGGCTCATTTGGCTCTAATGGGGTTTGAAGTTGCACTATGGAACCGCACTCCGGAGAATATCTACGTTATTAAGGAACGAGGAGGGATCGATTTGGAAAGCCCCGAGAGGTTGCCCTCTGGTTTTGCTCAATTGGCTTTGGTGACTGCGGACATTGATGAAGCGCTTGAATTTGCCGATGTGGTAATGGTAGTTGTCCCTTCTTCAGCTCATGCGGATATTGCCCGTTGGGCAGCGGGTTATCTGCAGGATTGCCATATTGTCGTACTTAATCCTGGACGCACGTTGGGGGCGGTTGAATTTGAACGCACGATTCGCGCGCAGGGTTGTAAAACGCGACCATTGATCGCAGAGACAGAGACCCTGATCTATGCTTCTCGCTCTGACGGACCAGCTCAGGCGCGCATCTTTAGCATCAAAGAGACGGTTCCTTTGGCTGCCTTACCAGCGAGTCGAACGCAGGAAGCTTTAGCCACATTGCGTGTAGCCTACCCACAGTTCATTGATGGGGTCAGCGTTCTCCATACCGGATTAAACAATATGGGTGCAATCTTCCATCCAGCATTGACACTGTTGAACGCAGGGCGAATTGAATCCACACGGGGAGACTTCCAATTTTACATTGATGGGGTAACACCTTCGGTTGCAAGAGTTTTGGAAGTGCTAGACCGTGAGCGAGTTACCGTGGCTTCGGCGCTCGGAATACGGGCGCGCACCGCTCTGGAGTGGTTGAAAATGGCATATGATGCAACTGGGAACGACCTCTATGAAGCCATTCACAACCAGCCGGGTTATTATGGAATTAAAGCGCCGGCACTCCTCAACCATCGCTATATCACCGAAGATGTTCCGATGAGTTTAGTGCCGATCGCCTCATTAGGGCAACAATACGGTGTTTCCGTACGGGGCATTGACGCCATCATTCGCCTTGCGTGTATCATTCACCGAACCGATTACTGGCGGCGCGGGCGCACGACAGAGAGCTTAGGGATCAGCGGCCTAAGTGTTGGTGAACTAACTCAATACGT
>JAOAHK010000099.1 GCA_026415275.1 Anaerolineales bacterium | reverse complement strand
GCGTGATTGCTCACTGCTCACCCTATTCGTTTCTTCGTTCCTCACTTGGGTAAGGTTTTTCCTTCCCCAAGCGCGGAAGCCGGCAATCCCTTCTCCCCTCGCCCCTTTTAGAACGTATCCCACCCGCCCAATTCAATGTTTCCAGCCGTCTACAAATAAAAGACGATCACCATAAAAAATTTACGCATTTTTTACTGCATCTTTGGCATAATTTAACTAATCTTAACATTAGATCGGGACATAACTACAGTGTGAGAATGCAGTTAGAAATGACTTGGGCCTCATCTTTATAACCCATCCATCCAACCTGCGGAAGAAAGGAGATAGCAAAAAGAGGTTCACTATTGCAATGTCCTTAAAAAATCAAATAAAAGCTTTTTTATGTATGGAAAAAGGAGCAAAGATGAAATGGATTGACAATCTTAAAGTGGGCGCCAAATTGACCTTGGCTTTCGGTATGCTGTTGCTTATCCTGCTACTCGTAACAGGCTTGGGCTATTACAGCATTCAACAACTCAATCAAGGCACTCAGGAGCTATACCTTGACCGCACCTTACCCATTGAGTGGGTGGTGAATGCAGAAGTGATGTTATATAAGCTGCGCGGGGATATATACAAATATGTGTTTGTCCCAACGGAGCGCGCTGCAGCATTAGAATCCATCAATGCCGACAAAGCTGCAATCAAAGAATTGATGGACAAATATCGGACGACCAAGTTAGTCGAGGAAGAAATTGCTGCTTTAACCGAGTTTGAGCAGAATTATGCAGCTTATCTTGCTGCTGTGGACAAAGCGATTGCCAATGTCGAGAGCGGCAACGAACAGGCTGCCATTATCAGCATCAACGATGGCGGCGAGGTCGCCAGTGCGCGCCAAGCGGTAGCTGCCACCATGGATAAGATCACAGAGATTAACTCGCGACTCGCTGAACAAATTCACGAGGACGCCCAAGCTACATATTTGCGCACACGCAATCTGTTGTTGGGTGGTGCCCTGATTGGTTTGGCTTTGGGCTTGGTCTTTGCCGTGCTCATCGCCCGTTCAATCACCGTTCCCATCTCGATCATGGCACCAGCTCTGGTCAACCTGAGCAAAGGCGACCTCAACCGTGACATCGCTCAAGAGGTTAAGTTAGCGATTGTAGGTCGCAAGGACGAAATGGGCACTCTTGGCAAAGGTTTGGCAGGTGCTGAAAACTATTTTCAAGAGATGGCTGCTGTGGCTGATCGGATTGCCAATGGGGACTTGACTGTTGTTGTGGAGCCTAAATCAACAAAAGACGAACTTGGACTGGTCTTTGCCAACATGGTTACATCCCTGCGCCATTCGGTGGGTGATGTCGCTAGCAGCGCTGAACAACTTAGCATTGCGGCTAACCAACTGGCACAGGCTTCTAACCAAGCTGGAGCCGCTACCGGGCAAGTTGCCACCACCATTCAGCAGGTTTCACGGGGTATCAATCAGGAGTCCGAGTCGGTTTCGCGCACCAGTCATTCGGTGGAACAAATGGCGCGGGTAATTGATGGGGTAGCCAAGGGCGCTCAAGAGCAATCCAAAGCTGCCGAGAAAGCGGTAAGCGTCACCTCACAAATCAGCAACGCCATTCAGCAAGTCGCCCAAAACGCGGCAACCGTGACGCAGGAAGCCGACCAAGCAACACGTAATGCGAAAGAAGGAGCAGGCAAGGTCACAAACACTTTGCGGATCATCGAAGCCATCCGCCACAAAGTGGGCGAAGCCGCCGAAAAAGTGACGCAAATGGGCAAGCATTCCGACCAAATCACGATGATCGTTGAGACCATTGAAGACATTGCCTCACAGACCAACCTCCTTGCTTTGAATGCGGCCATCGAGGCAGCCCGGGCTGGTGAACATGGCAAGGGTTTTGCAGTGGTCGCCGATGAAGTGCGCAAATTGGCTGAACGTGCCAGCGCATCCACCCGCCAAATCGGTGAGATCATCAAAGAGACACAACGGGCGGTGTCCGAAGCCGTGGCTGCCATGCAGGAAGGGATGAAGGAAGTGGAGCACGGTGTGATGCAAGGACAAGAGGTGGGCAGTGCTTTGGATAGCATCCTCCGCTCGGCAGAAGCAGTGCGCGAGCAAGCCAACCAAGCTGCTGCAGCCACCCAAGAGATGACCGCTCTAGCGACCGAACTGGTTGCCTCAGTGGATACAGTCTCCGCCGTGATCGAAGAGAACACGGCTGCCACCGAGCAGATGTCGGCTAGTGCCAACGATGTTATGCAAGCCATTGAGAACATCGCTTCGGTGAGTGAAGAGAACAGCGCTGCTGTGGAAGAAATCTCCGCTTCAACCGAAGAGCTAAGTGCCCAAGTGGAAGAGGTAGCTGCTTCGGCGCGCTCTCTAGAAGAAATGGCTCAAGCACTGCAGGATGTGGTGGCGCGCTTCAAAGTTCGTGTGCAAGAGGGAGAGGGGCGGAGCAATGGTAGTAGGGGTCTCTTTGTCACCTCTGACAATGGACACGCACACGACGTTTCTGTATCGCTGCGCAATTAAGTGAGGGTTCAGATGGAGAACCAGATTGTTATCTTCGAGTTAGGTGGGGAGCAATTTGGGGTGGAGATTAGCGCTGTAGAGAGCATAGTCCAATTGCTGCCCATCACGCATGTGCCGCAAGCGCCGCCCTTCGTGCGCGGCGTGACCAATTTACGCGGGCGGGTCTTGCCAGTCCTCGATCTCTACACCCGTTTCGGGCTCACCGAACAGGGCGAGACAAAGGAGCAACGCATTGTGGTTGTTCAGTGCGGCGGGATTGAAGCAGGGATCATTGTTGATGGCGTGAGTGAAGTGATCACACTGGATCCAACGCAAGTGGAACCGCCTCCGCCCCTAACGCGCACTGCAGCCTCTGAATTTGTCTCTGGTATTGCGAAATTAGGTGAAAGGATTGTGATCTTATTGGACCTAAGAAAAGTTCTCTCGGCACAAGAAAAAGAACAAGTGGCTATCCTCGTTGAGCAGTAAGCAGCGGTAAACCCATCGAACTCGGCGAACTCCTATATTTCCTGTGCGCGGGCAGGATGCCCGCGCATGGGGTTTCTAAGAGCCCTATCCTCACCCTTCCCTTTGTAATGTGCATGGACTGCACTCACATTAACTAACACAGGTTGGAAGAGATAGATCTCCTAATCAAGACATCACAGAGTAGTGAAGGGATGCCCTGACAGGAAGTGACAAGAATATCTTTGAGGAGCGAATACGCCCACTCGGCACAGATAGAAAGTATGACATGCAGCAAACTTGATCGTCGTTTGGCATCACTTGCAAGAGGAGATACAAACAGAAATCAAACAATCGTCTTGTAAGTGAGTTAAGAACACATGCCCTGAATTTGGGTCAGGTTTTCCATCCGCAAGTGGAGACGCCGGCAATCCCTTCTCCCCTCGCCCCATGGGAGAGGGGTTGGGGGTGAGGGCTGTTCCCCTCGCCCTCCGGGAGAGGGGCCGGGGGTGAGGGCTACTCCCCTCGCCCACCGGGGGGCTACTCGCGTGGGACGGTCTCAGAATCTTTACGTGACAACTCTTGCCTCTACACAGTGACAAATTTCACATTGACTTCCCTTCTCAGGCTGGTTATAATCAAAGCGACAATTGAAGATACCTTCGGGGCAGGGTGCGGTCGGAAACGACCTATTCCCGATCGGCGGTAAAGCCCGCGAGCGCAGAGGAGCGCACGATTCGGTGAAACTCCGAAGCCGACGGTATAGTCCGGATGGAAGAAGGTCAAGCGAGCACACGCTGTACGCGCGCCGATAACCATTCATCCAGCGTGCGAGATGCCCCGAAAGCCTCTTGGTTTTCGGGTTTTTTATTGAGAAGGACGTTTGTTCAGCTTTGCCCATGCCCCGAATCTACGCGATTCGGGGCTTTGATTTTGACGAGAGAACGATGAACATCATTGAGATCCCCAAACAATTTCCGTTTCAACGCAAGCTCAGCCGCAGCCAACATGCGGCGACCATCGTTTTATCTCTAAGCAGCGCAATTCTCCTTTGGCACTTTGCCACCCAACTTTGGAAATTCCCTCCCTTCATTCTGCCGTCACCGGCACTGGTTTGGCAACGCTTTCTGCAAGCCCTATTGGATGGCAGTCTGCTGCGTCACAGTGCTTATACGCTCTTCGAGGTTCTTTGCGGGCTGACCTTAGGGGTGGTTACCGCCACCTTGCTTGGTTACTTGCTGGCAAAATCGCATTGGTTTGAACGCCTCTTATCCCCCTATATTGTTGCCAGCCAATCGATTCCGATTGTTGCCATTGCCCCTCTCTTGGTCATCTGGTTCGGACCGGGCATCTTTTCCAAGATCTTAATTTGCGCCCTGATCGTCTTCTTTCCCGTGCTGGTCAACACGATTGTCGGGTTGCGCTCGGTGCCGGAGGAGCTCAGCGACCTGATGCGTTCCCTGAAAGCCGACCGCTGGCAAACCATTCGGTTTTTGGAAGCGCCGGCTGCCTTGCCGGTCTTCCTCGGTGGGCTGCGTATCGGTGCCACCTTGTCGGTGATCGGTGCAGTGGTCGGTGAATTTGTCGGCGCCGACCGCGGACTGGGCTTTTTGGTCAACGTGGCGCGAGGCAAATACGACACGCCCCTGGTCTTTGTTGCCGTGTTCACCCTGATTGCCATGGCGCTGCTGCTTTATACCAGTGTGTTTCTGATCGAAAAACGGCTGCTCACTTGGCAAAAACGCCAAGAAGAAACCCTTTCAATTCTTTAAGGAGACTTTCCATGCGTCGTTCATTGTTTCTCATCGTACCGTTTGTTCTCATCTTTTCTGCCTATGCCTGTGCTGGCAGGGCAAATCCGCCTCAGAGCGCCTCTCAATCTACCCAAGCGGCGATCACCCAGGTGCGTTTGCCGATGGGGTATATCCCTAACGTGCAATTTGCTCCCTTCTACGCTGCCCAAGATTTTGGCTACTTCTCGGAGGAAAACATCGCCATCGAGTTCGATTACAGCTTTGAAACCGATGGCATTGCCTTAGTGGGAGCCAACAATTTGCAATTTACGATGGCCTCAGGGGAACAGATTTTGCTTGCCCGAGCTCAAGGCTTGCCTGTTGTTTACGTGATGGCTTATTACCATGATTACCCGGTAGGTGTGGTTTCTTTCCCCGATCAGAACATCAAAACCCCTGCCGACCTCAAAGGGAAAAAGATCGGCTTGCCTGGCTTGTTCGGCGCCAATTATATTGGGTTGCGCGCTCTGTTGAAAGTGGGCGGCGTGAGCGAAGCTGACGTTGTGTTGGATTCAATCGGGTACAACCAAGTGGAAGCGCTAATCGCCGGGCAAGACCAAGCCGTGGTGATCTATGCCAACAACGAGCCGATTCAACTTGCCGCTCAAGGTTACACCGTTGATCTGATGAAAGTTGCCGATTATGTTCAATTGGCTTCCAATGGCTTAGTGACCAACGAGAAGACCCTTACCGAAAATCCCGAATTGGTGCGCCGCATGACGCGCGCCATCCTGCGCGGCATGAACTATGTTATCCAAAATCGGGATAAGGCTTATGAAATCTGCACCAAATATATCCCTGGCTTAACCGAGAGCGATGAGCGCGTTCAGCGCGAAATTTTGCGGGCGACCATTGACTATTGGAAAGCCCAGCAAATGGGCGTCTCCGACCCGCAAGCCTGGCAGAATATGCATGATTTGCTCCTTGAAATGGGCTTACTCCAAAGTGCATTATCCCTTGATCAAGCCTTCACCAATCAGTTTGTCATGCCCTAGTAAGGAGGCTGCATGACTCAACTTAGCTCTGAACTCCTGACTACACCTTCAATTGAGGCTATGGAAACGAAAGAAACCCTTGTGGCAATCGATGTGCGCAACTTGAGCGTCACCTTCCCGAACGGCAACGGCGGACTGCGTGCCATTCAGGACATCTCGTTTCACATTCAAGAGCAAGAGTTTGTCTGCGTTCTTGGGCCCTCAGGCAGCGGTAAATCTACACTGCTGCGCGTTTTAGCTGGCTTGTTGACTCCGACAAGCGGTGAGGTCTATTTTTATGGCGAACCGCTCAAAGAGCCGCGCCGTGAGATTGGCTTTGTCTTTCAAAAAGCCAACCTGATGCCCTGGCGAACTGTGCTGCAAAACATTTTATTGCCTCTGGAATTGCAGAAAGTGCCTAGTAGTGAGGCGCGGCGGCGAGCGATGGAGTTGGTTGAACTGGTCGGGTTACACGGCTTTGAAGATTCCTTGCCCCGCGATCTTTCCGGCGGCATGGCACAGCGGGTTGCCATTGCCCGCGCCCTCGTCCATGACCCCCAAGTTCTCCTCTTGGACGAACCCTTCGGCGGTTTAGACGCCCTGACCCGCGAGCGCATGGGCGATGAACTCTTGCGCATCTGGCAGGCGCGGCGCAAGACGGTGATCATGGTCACGCACTCCATCCCCGAGGCAATTTACCTCTCCGACCGCGTTTTAGTTTTCACGCCGCGGCCGGGCAAACTGCGCCTTGATTTGCCGGTTTACCTGCCCCGCCCGCGCAGCGATGAAATCCGCTACTCGCCAGCCTTCGGCGAGTTGGCGAAATGCCTGCGCGCCGAGATTGGCTAAATCTATAATTTTGTTCTATTATTCGTCTCTCTTCGCAGATCATGGTAAGATAGGGGGTGATATGAAGCGCATATCAATCTATATCGCTTTTCTCTTGAGTGTCCTTTTCGGGTGGTTCAGCCCACCGATGATCGCCAGAGCGCAAGCGCTGCCACCCCTTACCCTACGCTCGCTGGAAGTTGATATTTGGCCAGAATACGATCGCCCCACGGTCTTAGTGATCTACCATCTTACTTTGCCCAGCGAGGTCGCCCTTCCAGTCGAACTGCGCATTCGCATTCCCAGCATTGCAGGAGAACCCCATGCTCTAGCAGTGCGCGAAGCCGATGGTTCATTGATCACAATTTCCTACACCCGAAACGTCCTGGGCGAGTGGAGTGAAATTGTCTTCACTACCACCTCGCCCGAAATTCAACTCGAATATTACGATCCAACTCTGAAAAAAGATGGCTCACAACGCACGTTTAGCTATCAATGGGCTGGAGACTATGCGGTTGATTCACTAACCATCCAGATTCAACAGCCGATCGGTGCTGCTGAGATGAAAATTACCCCCAACACAACCAATGTTATAGTTGGCAAAGATGGGCTCACGTATTACGTAACCCAAGTGGACTCTCTTAGCGTCGGGCAAAGCTTTGAAGTCAGCGTTCAATACCGCAAACCGAATGATTCTTTGACCGCAGAGAGCTTAAAGGTTCAACCCAGCGCGCCGATGGGCAGTGCGACTTCAACAACGCCTGTGGCAAGCAACCCCCTTCCTTGGTTGCTCGGCAGTTTAGGCGCTTTCCTAATTATCGGGGCAGTAGCCTGGTGGTTCTGGCAGGCGCGCACGATCAGCCCGCGTCCCAAAGCCAACCGTCCTCGTCGGCGGCGACTGGTCATTGAACCTCAAGAAGTCATTCCAGAGGGAGCGGTTTATTGCCATCATTGCGGTAAACGTGCGCTGCCCGGCGATCGCTTTTGTCGAGCGTGTGGGACAAAGCTGCGTCCATAGCTTCCCAAACCTCATTCATCGTGCGAAAGCCCTGATCGGGGAACAGTTGCAGCAGTTGCGCAGGTGGAATATCTGCCTGACCCAACACCTCAATTGGGTTTCCATCCCTGATCATTTTTCCTTCTTTTAGCACGCACAATCGGTCAGCCAGGGTCAATACAAATTCCACATCGTGCGTGACCACCAGAATCGCCATCCCCTTTGATTTGAAGGTGCGCAACAGTTCGCTCAGCCTCTCTTTTGCCCGCTCGTCCAAGCCGCGCGTTCTGTCTCTTATACAC
>JAOAHK010000098.1 GCA_026415275.1 Anaerolineales bacterium | reverse complement strand
TGGGGTGCGTCCTTTCCAGCGCCCGCGCACTTTCTCCTCGAACAACACCTCAACTGTCTTGCCCACATACATAGCATTAATTTCCGCAGCGATGCGCTCTTGGAGCTCTTCCAGAAGGCGAAAGCGGCGCATTTTTTCTTCTTCGGGGACATCATCAACCATCTTGCGGGCAGCCAGTGTGCCGGGACGCGGCGAATAGCGTGCTAGATGGGCGACATCTAGCCTTAATTCCGCAAGTAGGTCGTAGGTGTGTTGGAATTGAGCTTCGCTTTCGCCAGGGAAACCGACAATAATATCTGTAGCGATGGAGACGCCGGGCACTTTCCCCGCCAGGTGAGCGCGGATTCGTTCAACTAGACGACGGTATTCCTCTGCCGTGTAGCCACGTTTCGTGCGGAGAAGAATTTCGTCATCTCCAGACTGCACTGGTACTTCGATATGTGGCATCACTTTGGGTAATTCGGCAATCGTATCGAGTAGCTCATCGGTCAGATAATTGGGGTGCGAGGTGAGAAAACGGATCCGCTCCAAACCTTCGACTTCATGAACTTGGCGCAGCAGGCTTGCCAACGAAGAGCCATCGTCGAAATCCTTGCCATAGCGATCGACGATTTGTCCCAACAGGGTCACTTCTTTGACTCCTTGTGCAACCAATGAGCGCACTTCTCCCAGAATATCGGCTGTCGGGCGGCTGCGCTCCACGCCACGTCGGTAAGGAATAATACAAAACGTGCAAGCGTGAGAGCAACCCAACACCGCTGAGACAAAGGCAGTAACCTGTCGCCCGCGCTGGTTTTTGGGGAGGACAAGATCGCCATCCATCAAGGCAAAGCGCTGCAGGGTGGCTTGCTCTTCAATGGAACGGGTCTCGTTTTGGGTGAGATATGCCACAAGTGGACCAACATCAGAGGGTGGTGAGAAGACATCCACAAAAGGAAAGCGTTTTTTCAACGGCTCGACATTCTTAATCCCTACCAGACAGCCCATCAGGTTGATGACCAAGTTTGGGTTGCGTTCTTTGAGAGGACGCAAGGAATGCAACCGCCCATACGCCTTGTCTTCGGCACTCTGACGCACGACGCAGGTGTTCAGGACGATCACATCCGCCGCTTCAGGTTGCTCGGTCATCTGGTAACCGAGCCGCTCCAGCGCCGATGCCACCCGCTGCGAGTCGGCGACATTCATTTGGCAACCTTCTGTCCAAATGTGATATTTCATGTCCGATATTATACCTGATATCCGTGAAAATCGCGGACGGTCGCAGATGAAACACTCGTCAACGAATTGGGAAAGAATATACGAAAGGAATGAATCGTTAATATTCTATTGCCAGAACGATTATGGATGGTTTCGTTTTTGGTATAATTGTTTCAATTCTTAACGATTAGGGAACTTAACAATTTTTGACATAAAAGGGAAGGGTTAGCCATGACCCCTAACGAATCAGCCTCTGCCCTGCAAAACTTGGTCGAGGTCTTTTGGGAAACGGTGCCACCGCTCTGGCGCGAGATTCATGCCCACCTCCATGCAGTTGCCGCCGAAGAGTATGATGTGACCGTTGAGCAATTCCATATTCTGCGTCATATCCGCCAAGGAAGCGCATCGGTGAGTGAGTTGGCAAAACAGAAACGAATTAGCCGCCCGGCCGTCAGTCAGATTGTGGAGACTTTGGTGCAGCGCGGTCTCATCCAGCGCAAGGTGAACCCGCAGGATCGGCGTCAGATTGTGCTGGAATTGACCGAGAGCGGCAATGCCTTGTTGGATGCCATTTCACAAAGGACGCGCCATTGGACAATGCAACTCTTCGCTCCGTTAACCTCTGAGGAAATGCAACAGATCACTCACTCTCTAGAAAGGTTGAAAAAGCTGCTCTGAAATGAGACATTTAGCCAAACTGCTCCCTTTTCTGAGACCCTACTGGAAGAAAAGCCTGCTTTCTTTAGTTTTATTGGTGGTAGTGGTCATCCTCGATTTGACCATCCCGCGCTTGGTGCAGCGCATTATCGATCAGGGAATTTTAGCCAACAACCTAGCCGAGGTTTATCATACTTTCTTGCTGATGTTAGCCATTTCGGCGCTGGATACCTTGTTCGCCATCGGGAACAACAATACTTCGGTGCAAGTAGGGGAAAGCCTGGCGCGCGATTTGCGTGAAGCCCTGTTTGTCAAAATGCAGTCCTTTTCGTTTGGAAACCTCGACCGTTTGCAGACCGGGCAGTGGATGGTGCGCTTGGCAAGCGATACGGGTGTGGTGCAACGACTGGTGCAAATTACCTTGCGCATCGGCACGCGCGCTCCGCTGATTATGCTTGGTAGCATTTTGTTGATGTATCGCACTTCCCCCTCATTGGCGATGATGGTCTCTCCTTTCCTATTGGTGGCTTTTGTCTTGATTGTGTTCTTTGCCGGCCGCATGGGACCCATGTTTCTAACCCTGCAACAGAAATTAGACCGCTTGAACACGGTGCTGCAGGAAAACATCGCCGGTGTGCGCGTGGTGAAGGCTTTTGTGCGCGCCGAGCATGAAGCCCAACGTTTCGAGGCGACCAATGTGGACTACACCGAACGCAACATCCGCGTGATGCAATTTCTCTCCACCATGGGGCCCTCCTTGAGCACTTGTCTCAACGCGGCAATGGTGGTGGTGATTTGGGGTGGTGGGTTGCGCAGTGTGCAGGGCGAGATTACGCCGGGCCAGTTGGTTGCTTTCATCAATTATCTGCAGACGGCGATGGGCCCCTTATTGATCATGGTCAACTTGGCAAACGTTTGGGCAGCCGCCATTGCCTCGGCAGAACGGGTGAACGAGATTTTAGACCAAGAGCCGCAAGTGCAAGATGCTCCTAACGCTGTCATTTTACCTCCCGATGCCCGCCCGGCAATCTCCTTTCAGGGCGTGCGCTTCCGCTACAACGGTTCGAATGATGGAATGGTCTTGGATGGAATCAACCTTGAGATCGAAGCTGGTCAAACGGTGGCAATCTTAGGCGCCACGGGCTCTGGTAAGACCACCCTACTTCATCTCATCCCCCGCTTTTACGATGTGTGCGCGGGCAGTGTGTCGATTGATGGTTACGATGTGCGCCAAGTGCAACAAGATTCTTTGCTCAGACAGATCGCCATTGTGCCCCAAGAGACCGTTTTATTCTCCGGCACAGTGCGAGAAAATATCCGCTATGGCTGCCCAGAGGCAAGCGACGCAGAAGTTGAGCAGGTGGCAAAAATCGCCCAAGCGCACGACTTCATCCTACAACTTCCTCAAGGCTACGAGACCCACGTTGAGGAGCGCGGGGTTAATCTATCAGGTGGGCAAAAACAGCGCATCGCCATTGCCCGCGCGCTTTTAACCCAACCCTCTATTTTGCTTTTGGATGACAGCACAAGTTCGGTCGATGTAGCCACCGAAGCCAAAATCCAAGCCGCTCTCAAGGAGTGGTTGCAGAATCGCACCTGTGTGATGGTTGCCCAGCGTATCAGCAGTGTGCTTGGGGCGGATAAGATCGTCGTCTTGGACCAGGGCAAGATCATCGCCGAAGGCAACCATAAGGAGCTTCTGCAGAGCAGCGCGGTCTATCAGGAAATCTACTACTCCCAACTGGGCGACCCGCAGGAGGTAGAAATCCAACATGTCTGATCATCGTCCACCTCAAGCGAACCCAGATTTCCGCCTGCGCATGGTCAGGGGTCCAATGTCGATGAGTCGCATTGAAAAAGCCCACGATCCTCGCTATGCCTTGCGCCGTCTGTTGCCCTATTTAGGCAGTCATCGCTGGCTGCTTACGATGGTTATCTTGCTCATCCTGATTTCAACCCTGTGTGGACTCATTGCCCCTTACCTGATGGGCAGGGCAATCGATGAGTTGATCCACACCCAAAGCCTGCAAAACTTACCGCGTCTTGCGTTGTGGATTCTGGTCATCTTTTTGGTTGGTAACCTTGCCGAAGGCACTTCGGGTTGGCTGATGGCAGCGGTCTCGCAACGGGCGTTGCAAAAACTGCGCCGCGAGCTGTTCACTCATTTGCAACGCCTGCCCGTGAGTTTCTTCGACTCACACACCGTCGGTGAGGTAATGAGCCGCATGACCAATGACGTCGATGCAATTAATCAGGCCGTGTCACAAAATATCCTCTCCCTGCTTGCCAGTATGCTCTCCTTGGTTGGCATTTTGATTGCTATGTTCCTGCTCAACGTCTGGTTGGCGTTGGCTGCTGTGGTCGTTGTGCCGCTGATGTTTTGGTTCACCGATTTTATTGCCCGCTACACGCGCAAAGGATTCCGTGAATTACAAAGCGCGCTGGGCAAGCTGAATGGGGTGATGGAAGAATCGATCAGCGGATTGCGCGTAGTGAAGGCCTTCCGGCGCAACGAATCGGTATTGCACAGTTTTCGCGAGAATAATCAAGCGGTCTATCGCGCTGCAGTCGTGGCAAACTCCTATGCTTTAGCCCTAATGCCACTGACCAATCAATTGGGCAACTTGTTCGTCATCGCCATTGCCGGTTTGGGTGGTTGGCTGGCGCTGCATCAACTGGTCAGTGTAGGGATGATTGCTACCTTTATCAGCTATGCGCGCAACTTTATCAACCCCTTGCGTCAACTTGCGAATATGTATAACGCCATCCAAGCCGCTTTGGCTGGCGCAGAACGAGTGTTCGAGGTGATGGATATCCTGCCCGAGGATGCTCTCACAAATGGCAGGGACAAACTGGAACGGGTGCATGGCGAAGTGGCATTTCGTCATGTCAGTTTTGGTTATCAGCCGCAGAAGAAGGTAATCCGTAACTTCTCACTGGAAGCTAAAGCTGGGCAGACCATCGCACTGGTGGGACCGACAGGAGCGGGCAAAACCACGTTGGTCAACTTGCTCTCTCGCTTTTATGAGGTCGATGAGGGGTGTATTTGTTTAGATGGGCGAGATGTGCGTGAGCTTCCTAAGGACGAGCTGCGTCGCCATTTGGGCATTGTGCTGCAGGATACGTTTCTGTTCTCGACCACTGTGATGGAGAACATTCGCTACGGCCGCTTAGATGCCAGCGATAGCGAGGTCATTCAGGCAGCAGTGATGGCAGAAGCGGATGGCTTTATTCGCCGTTTGCCGCAAGGTTATCAAACTTTGCTCTCTGAACGGGCGATCAACCTCAGCCAAGGACAGCGTCAGATGATCGCCATTGCCCGCGCCATCCTTGCCGATCCGGCGATCTTGATTTTGGACGAGGCGACCAGCAGCGTCGATACCCGCACCGAAGCGCGCATCCAAAAAGCACTCTTGCGCTTGATGCAAGGCCGCACCAGTTTTGTGATCGCCCATCGCTTGCGCACAATCCGCGATGCAGACTGGGTGGTGGTCATCCGCGATGGCGAAATTGTGGAGCAGGGCACGCACCGGGATTTGTTAGCCTTGGGAGGATTTTATTCATCTTTGTATCAGAGCCAATTCAGGGGGGAGGCAATCTAGAAGTCAGTGTTGGTAGTCGGTTTTTCTCTGTCTCGTCCAACGCGCCGTGGTGTTCTGCCGAAGCCGTGTCTTGTGTCCTGCTGAACTTGTCCCTGCGCTCTGTCAGGCATGCCTCCCTGGTCCTGTCGAGTCAACCGACTTTTTGCCATTTAGAATGAAGGAAAAAATCTTGAACGATTACTCGGTCGCTGAACTCCATTGGAATAACGTGGGGAAATGCGCTGCGCTCTTTCGGAAGCACCTAGATTCGCTCACATCCCACAAGTCTAATGCAGCCAAGTGATTGGTCTTAAAATGTCTCACGGCGTTCGGCAGGACAGTGTGCTATTGCAGGGCGGATGTCCCTATGCGCCTCAATTCGCCGGTAAGGAGCCTGAGATTTGTTTCTTTCCGCGCAGCTTCACCGAAGCCAAAACTCTCCAATGCGTTTTCTCTTGGGTTCGATTCGCTTTCCGGCAAAGATGGGATTGCTGATGGCAAGCATCTGACCTTGCGCGTCATAAACATCAAGCCGATACCAGACCGATTGCGTTGGGGTTAGAGTCTCCGTGAAGCGCAACACGGTGGGAGATTCGGTGAGCGGCTTTTCGTGGATCACTTTTCCATTTTTCACTAAATGCACTGTTGCAGGCAGCGCAGATTCCATTACGGTGACGGTCAAAAGGGTCTCTGCTGAGACAGCCCCCAGGTCCGAGCCGATGGGGTAAGTTTTACCATCCACCTCGGCTTGAAAGTCTATCTTGGCTCCCATGCTGACATAAGCGCGTTGATTCCGGAGGGCATCCAAAATGGCATTCCCTGAAAGGTTTTCAAGATATAGATAGGTGCTCGGCAGCCCTAATCGTTCGGGAGGTTTGATCTCGCCGGGTTCGGGCGCTGGTTGATGATAGTCGCTGCCGCCAATGGCGGTGATGCGGAAGCCTTCGTTGAGCAAATCGCTCCAGAATTGAACAGCGCGCAAGTTGCCCTGGGGGCAATCAAGGTAGCTGGGATCATTCCAAATCTCAATACAGTGAACGTAAGATAGATCGGCGGAAGCGTCTTTCCATTGCCATGGTTCGATAAAAGGATGATTGATGGAGTTCAATAGCCCAAGCTCTGCAGTGACTTTGAGAAGGTCATTGGGTTGGATGCCGCGCGCGTTATCCAAGAGCTCGTCCCATGTTTTTCCATCAATAAATGTTCTCACCCACTCATCCATTGGGTTCAGACCAAAGACATTGAAGTCGCCAAGTTGACCGAGGGTGACCTCGATGCCAGGGAGCACAAGGAAATCACCCACATCCTCAACCGCAGCAAGAGCCTCTACGTTGTTGTGATCGGTAATGGCGCAAAAGTCCAAACCTTCGGACTTGGCGAGTTCAACGAGTTGCAAAGGCGTAAGCACACCGTCTGAGAAGGTGGTATGAGCGTGAAAGTCGCCGCGATACCAAGCGGCTTGGGGATTGAAGATTTTGGAGAGGAAACGTTGATGCATATATACCTCGCTTGTCGAACATTCTATGTGCTTGCCTTCCACCTAGGTCAAGTTTTCTTAACTTTTCAATTCGCTACCTTTGTGCTCAGCCTGAGGATGTTTTTTGCCTTGGTCAATTCGGCGCTCAAACCATTGAGTAGAAAGGTGCTCTGCATATTTTGCCCGAGAATTTTACTCGTTGAAGGACGACTTGGGAAAGGTTAAGACCGTGCCAAGGAGCCGTTAAGCCTGCATGATATAATCTGCTGTGTGCACTTGTGGAGACCAACTAACCAGAGCAGTTTTCCACGCTTCGGCAAACAAGCTGCATGGAAAATCTTCAACGCCTCGAGGAGCCTATGACTGCCTATGTGATTGTCGATATCGAAGTCACCGACCCCGTGGGGTACGAGGAATACAAAAGATTAGCTGCGCCTACGGTAGCCCAATATGGGGGGAAATATTTGGCGCGCGGTGGGGCGACCGAGGTGCTTGAGGGGGAGTGGCAACCCAAGCGGCTGGTTATTTTGGAATTCGAGAACATAGAGCGCGCCAAAGCCTGGTTGAACTCCGAAGCATACCGTACGGCGCGGGAGTTACGCCATCGCTACGCCCGATCAAACATGGTTGTGGTGGCAGGAGTGGAATAAACATCCAGCAAGGAATCCCCCTAACCCAGCATCCTTAGTCGCTATCATACTGAGCGCCGCTCGGTAATTTGGCAAGCAGAGCAGGCGGTACGCAGCCTGTACCACCGAGATTTGTTCAATTTTGCGTATGTGAGCCAATCGGTCCCTTGCGGAACACTGAGGTATCAGCCTGAACCCACTACCTTTGTTCGGTTTTGCCTGCGTGAGCCATTCATCGTATGCCGCCTGCTTCTTCTGGTTCAATTCTTCATCGGTCAGTGGACGGACTTCACGTCCCAGCAACTGGATGATGTGGTACCCGAAGGACGTCTGCACCGGCTGGCTGATCT
>JAOAHK010000097.1 GCA_026415275.1 Anaerolineales bacterium | reverse complement strand
CCACGGTACGTGAGGACTATCGCTCATTCGTAGAGAAACTACGCTCATTAACAGAGACTGAAGATTTAGACCCAATTGAATTTTTTGGATTTGATCGCGCATCTGAAAGGGATTTAGAACACCTCTCTGCACCATACCGTTTAGATTGTGCGTTGACCTATCGACTGCCAGAAAGCAGCTCAACCATCTATGCTCCCGTTGAACGAGTTAAGAATGAGTTATCCACAGAGGAATGGAAAACCATTCTTGATAAAGCTTGGAAAGCTGCAATCCCCCAAATTATCTTTACTGGTGGAGAGCCCACCCTACGTCCCGATTTGCTCGATCTAATCCGCTACGTAGAGGAGAAAGGACAAATCTGTGGGCTCATTACGGATGGGCAGGTTTTTCTCGATTCTCAAGCGCTCAACGAAGCTCTAAATGCTGGCTTAGATCACATGATGTTACTTCTTGACCCAGATTCCAAAGAAAGCTGGAAAGCTGTTGAAACGGTTGCCCCAATGGATATATTTACGGCTGTCCACTTAACGCTCAATGAGATTAACATCTCACGTCTTCGGGAGATTATCTTGCGCTTGGCGTCAATTGGTATCAACGCCTTATCTCTAAGTGCAATTTCTACTGAGTTAGCAAGTTCGTTAATCGAAGCTTCCGACCTCGCAGCGTATTACGGATTGAAATTAGTTTGGGATATGCCAGTTCCATACTCAAAATATAATCCCGTGCGGTTGGAGGTTATTTCCGAGGAACAGCGGGAAAGAGCCGGCAAAGCGTGGCTTTATCTTGAGCCAGATGGTGATGTTCTCCCTAGCCAGGGGATACCGCTAGTGCTAGGCAATCTACTAACGCAAGATTGGGAAGAGATTTGGAAAAACTGCCAGAACAATGTCAAAGACCAAATGCCTCTCTGAGTTGCACGGACAATACTTCTACCAATCTCTCTGGACAGCTCAAACTCGCGATTATCTATTGGAGGTTGCTGGAGCTGATTCCCATTCTCGTATTTTAGAAGTCGGGTGCGGAACCGGGGTCATCATGGAAGACCTCCAAAGAAAAGGTAAATCTTTCTGCTATGGCATTGACCTTGATTTTTCTAGCTTGTTATTTGCAAAAAATTATCAACAAGGTAATCTGCTAGCCCTTGCAGATGGACAGCATTTACCCTTCTCAAGCCAATCTTTCGATATAACCTTTTGTCATTATTTGCTTCTTTGGGTACAAGATAAGAATCGCGTGGTGCAAGAGATGATTCGCGTCACCCGTGCTGGAGGTGCTGTCATTGCTTTTGCCGAACCCGATCATCGCTCGCGTATTGATTATCCCTCCAATCTAGAAGAAATCGGGAATCTTCAAAATTTGAGCTTGATCAATCAAGGTGCCGATATAGCCGCTGGACGCAAATTACTGCAACTATTCATTGCAAACGGGTTAATCAATGTAATTTACGGTGTGTATGGAAACGAGGTCAAGGAAGATAAGAACTTAGAAGCCCACAAATTCGAATGGAATTACCTTAAGAACGATTTGAGTATTTGGCTAGAAAGTGATCAGATTTTACAACTCATGGAGAGCGATCGCCGAGCATGGACTGATCGCCAGCGTGTTCTTTATATCCCCACGTTTTGGGCAATTGGTTGGGTCAACCATTCTCCCAAAAAACCGTCCATCTAGCCATTTTTAGGGATGCCGATCTGAATCATCCCATTTTGCACTCTGACTGGATAGGAGGGAATGTCCTGAACGGCTGGTAAGGTTAGCGCTTTTCCATTCCTAAGATCGAATTGAGCTCCATGTCGCGGGCAAGTAATTGTCCAACCCTCCAGATCACCATCACCCAATGGACCATCATCGTGGGAACAAACATCAGCAATTGCAAAAAATTCTCCTGCTATGTTAAACACCACGATGGGTTGGCGATCGATTTCCACAAAAGCCCGCTCTCCATTCTGCAAATCCTCCTGAGGAATAACATCGAAAAATCGACAAGTGGATGGATCATGCATGCGATAATTAAACATAACTCAATCCTCCACTAGATCATCACTTGCCTCACCTAATCCATAAACCCCGGCTTTGAGAACTTTGAGGGAAAGTAAAGCGCATTTCAGTCTAACTGGGCCAAGTTCTATCCCCAACATATCCAAAATGTCTTGTTTGGAAATCTTCTTTACTTCATCTAAATGCATACCATGGATTTTTTCCATCAACAGGTCAGCCGAAGCTTGGGAAATTGCACACCCCTTTCCTTCAAACAGAGCTTCGCGTACAATCCCATCCTCTCCGACGCGTAAATCGATATGAATGTGATCACCACATAATGGGTTGTCATCTTCGAAGCGAATATCAGCCGGATCGAGCACACCGCGGTATTGTGGGTTTTTATAACGATCGATGATTAATTCGCGGTAAAAATCATCCATGAGTCAAACTCCAAATATATCCTTTACTCGGTAAATCGCCTCTACTAGGCGATCAATTTCTTCAAACGTATTGTACAAATAGAAACTCGCTCGAGCAGTAGCTGGAATTTGAAACTTTTCGTGCAAAGGCATCGCGCAATGATGTCCTGCTCGAATAGCAACACCGTATTGGTCTAAGATTTGGGAAACATCATGGGCATGAACCCCACTCATCACAAAAGAGATCACACCGCCCTTCTTATCTGCGCTCGGGCCAAATACTCTCAAATTGGGGATTTCTGCCAATCGTTCTAAGGCATAACGAACTAAAACATGTTCGTGTTGAGCAATAGCATCCATACCTATTCCGCTAAGATAGTCAACCGCTGCTCCTAACCCAATTGCTTCAGCAATAGCAGGGGTTCCCGCCTCGAATTTATAGGGTAATTCATTTGGCTTGAATGATCCAAGCGTGACCCGCTTAATCATATCTCCACCCCCCAAAAAGGGCGGCATTTTTTCTAATAACTCTTTCTTGCCATACAACACACCTATTCCTGTTGGTCCGCACATCTTATGCCCTGAGAAGGCCAAGAAGTCAACATCAAGTTCCTGTACATTCACACAAAAATGAGGAACAGATTGCGCACCATCCAATAAAGCAACTGCTCCAGCCTGATGAGCTTTAGCAATCATGTCCTTGGCAGGATTGATCGTACCTACTACATTTGACATGTGCGTGAAGGCAAATAATTTCGGTTTCAATTCGAGCTTTCGCTCAAAATCAGATTGGTCAAGCAGTCCATCTTCTGTGACTGACACGAATTCTAAACGCAGTCCGATTCTCTCAGCCAATAGGTACCAAGGCACCAAATTAGAATGATGTTCCATTTCGGTTAGCAATATCAGGTCACCAGATTTAAGTTGACTAAATCCCCAAGAATATGCCACGAGATTGATTGCTTCGGTTGTATTACGCGTGAAGATAACCTGACGGCTAGAAGGCGCATGGATAAATTTCTGTACTTTTTCTCGCGCTTCTTCGTAAGCCGCAGTAGCTTCTTCCGCCAATACATGAATTCCTCGGTGGATATTGGCATTGGACTGACGGTAATATCTATCCATCGCCTCAATAACCATCGTGGGCTTCTGGCTAGTAGCTGTCGAATCTAAATAGACAAGGGAGACGCCAGGTCGTACCTGGCGTCTTAGTACTGGAAAATCATCCCTGATTTTTTCAAGATTGAGCGGTGTTGACTGAACTTGTCCTGTCATCATCCTATACACTCGCTTTGAGGCGTTTCCGTTTGCGTGGCAAACGAATGTTATGAGAGTCTTTCGGGCACCACAAAACACGATCTGGAACCATCCATCCATCGGTGAGGTATACGTTTTGTTGGAATTGAACAGCAACCATTTTCGGATCGACTTGGACAACCGTGCCTAACAACCAATCTCGCACACGATTGCCATTCCTCTCATGGTCACAGTAAACCTCAACCATACTACCGACCTCAAAAATCTCATCCGAGTCAGGCGCCTTGGTAAAGTGTAATTCCGCCAATTGCCACCTCCTGATTCACATTCTAAATTGTTAAGGAACTGAGTCCCTTATATATGTCAAATTTTTATCAAAGATTCAACCTATGATTTTACCCTATTTTTTGTTTTATTGCAGATCTAAATCGTTGACGAACCCCACCATAAGGGACTCTTTCCATTATGGGTTCAAAGAACCCTTCAACGATTAGGCGAATAGCCTCATTGCGTGGAATTCCCCGGCTGAGAAGGTAAAAAAGTTGCTCTTCATCGATTTTCCCGACTGTTGCTCCATGCGTGCAACGCACATCATCAGCCATGATCTCTAGTCCGGGGATCGAGTCTGCCCGCGCCTGAGAGCTCAAAGTCAGATTACGATTTGCTTGGTAACCATCTGTCTTTTGTGCTCCAGGTGCTACGTAAATCATACCCTGCCATACCGAGCGGCTACGATCTTGCAACGCCCCTTTGAACAGCAAATCACTCGTTGTGTGAGGCGCAAAGTGATTTTGCTGAGTGTCATGATCGAGATGCTGGCTTCCATTTGTGAAGTAGAAACCCGACATCTTCCCTGTTGAACCCTCGCCGATCAAGTCTATCTCCATGAAGGTTTTGGTCAACTGACTTCCGACAGAGCCGAAGATCCAATCCAAGGTGCCATCGCGCTCCACGCGGGCGCGTTCATGGGTGAAATTCCACACATCGTTTCCCCACGACTGCATTTCTACAAATGTCAAATGCGAACCTTTCCCGACATGGATTTCCACAACCCCGGCGTGGAAACTTTGCCCCTCGCTTTGGTTAGGCGAAGCTACCTCATGAACCAAAGTTAGCTCTGCATCATCATCCACCCAGACCAGCAAGCGGGTAAAGCGAGCCAGACGAACTCCCGGAGACCATATTACACTGTGAAGAGGTTCTATTAAGCGCACACCGCGTGGAATGTAAACAACCACACCATCGTCTGCGAAGGCAGTTGCTAGAGCTGCAAACTTCCCTTCTTCTGGACGGACAATTTGTCCCATTGCATTCGCTAAAAAGTCAGCATTTTTATATGAGGCGTTCCGAAAATCCGTGAAGATTATTCCCCGGTTTTGCCACTCGTCATCCACCTGAACAGTTGGCTCCCGAGATGGCACGATGATAATCTGACCACCGTGTCTTTTGCCAACCAATGGCTTTAGCAGATTGCGGGGCGGTCGAAAACTTTTTTTAGGTGCGTCCGCATGCAGAGTGAGTTCCGAGGCTCGCAAACCACGAAGGTCTGTGCGGCGCCATGCCTCATCGTTGATCGTAGGCATCGGTATCGTCTGAAATAAGTTCCATCCTCTAAGGCGATATTCTCTGAGAAATTCAGGAATATCATTTGGATGATCAAAGCCTGGCAGATCATTCTCTGTAAATGGAAAACGGTGAGTATCAATTTCAGTTTCGCGTCGTTTTTTGGTTACAATTACTGGCGTCGCCATAGTTACCCTATCGATCCTTCCATTTGAAGTTGGATTAATCGGTTCATTTCGATTGCATATTCCATTGGCAATTCCTTCACCAATGGTTCAATAAACCCTGAGACAACCATTGATGTTGCCTCGTCTTCGCTCAAACCTCGGCTCATCAGGTAAAAGAGTTGCTCTTCACCCACCTTTGATACAGTTGCCTCGTGACCAATGGTCACATCTTCTTCATCGATCTCGATATATGGGTAAGTATCAGAACGTGATGTCTCATCGAGAAGCAGAGCATCACAAACCACATTCGATTTTACGCCCTTTGCGCCTTTATACACTTTCAGCAATCCACGATAAGACGAACGGCCGCCGCTCTTGCTGATAGACTTGGATACAATCTTGCTGCTCGTGTTTGGCGCAAAATGGATAACCTTCCCGCCTGCATCTTGATGCTGTCCCTTACCGGCAAAAGCCATGGATAGGATCTCGCCGTGTGCACCGGGTTCCTTGAGATAGCAGGATGGATATTTCATCGTTATCTTTGATCCAAGGTTAGCATCCACCCATTCCATCGTAGCATCTTCATATACGAGTGCTCTTTGGGTTACCAAGTTATACACATTGGAGGACCAATTCTGAATAGTTGTATACCGCACTCGGGCACCTCTCTTGACTATGATTTCAATTACACCACTGTGGAATGAGTCGGTCGTATAGATCGGGGCAGTGCATCCTTCAACATAGTGCACTTGCGCTCCCTCATCGGCGATAATCAGCGTCCGTTCGAATTGCCCAATGTTTGCTACATTCAGGCGAAAATAAGCCTGCAATGGCAAATCCACTTTAACCCCCTTAGGGATGTAGATGAACGATCCACCAGACCAAACTGCGCTGTTCAACGCAGCGAATTTATTATCTTCAATGGGCACAACTGTTGCAAAATATTCGCGGAACAGATCAGGATGTTTTTTCAATCCATCTTCAATTGAGAGAAAGATGACACCTTGTTTTTCAAGATGTTCCTGAATGCTGTGATACACCATTTCCGATTCATACTGAGCACCAACCCCAGCAAGAAATTTGCGCTCTGCTTCGGGGATACCCAATTTGTCAAATGTGTTTTTGATTGTCTCTGGCACTTCATCCCACGATCGCCCCTGAGCTTCAGTTGGTTTTACGTAATAATAAATATCGTCCAAATTCAACTTGGACAGATCAGCTCCCCAAGTGGGCATTGGTCGCTTAAGAAAATGGTCTAATGCTTTCAACCGAAACTCGAGCATCCATTTTGGCTCTTCCTTCATGTAGGATATCTGCTCGACCACCTCGCGATCGAGACCCTTGCGGGTCTTAAACACGTAGGTTTCCGGATCGCGGAAACCATAACGATATTCCCCTAATCCCTCCAAAATTGCTGCATCGCTAGCCATCATACACCTCCAAAAAATACCAATAACTTAAGGAACCACTACTTCGGCTTTGTTTTTCAACCAATCATAACCATGCTCTTCTAAGTGAAGCGCCAACTCTGGACCTCCCGATTCGACAATTCGACCATCCAACATAATGTGAACGAAATCGGGCTTGATATAGTTAAGGATCCGTTGGTAGTGGGTAATAACCAGAACACCCAAATCCGGACCACGGAGAGTATTGACACCTTCGGCCACAATCCGCAAGGCATCAATATCCAACCCAGAATCGGTCTCGTCCATAATGGCGATTTCAGGCCTCAACATAGCCATTTGTAACACTTCGGCGCGTTTTTTCTCCCCGCCCGAGAAACCATCGTTTAGGTATCGTCCGGCGAAAGAATGATCCATCTTAAGGGTGTCCATGACCCTCTTTAATTGCTTACGAAATTCTGGAATGGGAATACCCTTATCTTCCGGATCCTCAACTTTTCTCCGTGCGTTAATTGCTGCTCTCAAGAAATTTGCCACCGAAACACCTGGGATAGCAACTGGATATTGGAAGGCTAAAAACAAACCCAGATGGGCGCGTTGATCGGCTTCCAACTCAAGAATGTTTTGCCCCTTGAACCATACTTCCCCTTTAGTCACCTCATAATTAGGATGACCCATAAGCGTGTAAGCCAAGGTTGATTTTCCTGTACCATTTGGCCCCATCAAAGCATGTACCTCGCCTTGATGAACCGTCAGGTTGACACCTTTTAGAATTTCACGACCGTTCACGTTGACATGCAAATCTACGATTTGTAACTCGGACATAGACTAATTCTCCTTAAAAAATTATCCATTGGTATTGAGTATTCCATATGAAAAGAGCAAGTGGATATTGGCTATCTAATTTTGCATTATTATAGCGGGAAACATCACTTCTGTCAATAATATTTACGATAAAAATCTTAATATTGACAAATATCTAATGATATGCTATACTGCATTCAACAAGGAGACATGCTAAAACAATATGTGCTTATGGGTACTTAACAGCTATAAATTGAATTTATGGACGCAATAACACATCTCGATGATCAGAATCAGAGCACTCGTCAGAGGGTGCTGAAAACTCTTTTGCTGCG
>JAOAHK010000096.1 GCA_026415275.1 Anaerolineales bacterium | reverse complement strand
TCCCAATACATCTCAACCGTTTGAATAAGGGTCATTCGTAATCCAACACCTCACGAACTTGCAATAATGCTGCCCGACGCGCCGGTAACAAGCTAGAGAAAACCCCAATCAAAAGGATAACCCCAAACCAAAGCAACAAGCCAATCATCGAATAACGAAAATTCATCTGTGTCTCCAGCACGGCGTAGATCACTACCGCCGCCAAAATCGGGCTAGAAATCGCTGAAGTAATAGCACCCATCACCCAGCTTACCAAACTGACCACCATGCTTTCGGTCAACACGATCTTAACAAGAGCTTGATTGGCTGCGCCAACAGCGCGCAGTACTCCGATCTCACGCATCCTCTCCATGATGTTAATTCCTAAAGTTCCACTTAACCCCAAGCTCCCCACCAATGCCAACAAACCAGCCATGAGTAACAAAACAAACAGGATGATATTAAAGACTTCTGTAAACTCACTAAAGAATGAGGAGCGAGTTTCGCTGTTGTTTTTGCTGAGCCCAGCATTATTGAAACGTGCTTGTAACTTTTCTGCAATCGCGTTTTGGACAGCCAATGAACCCAACTTCCCTTCCTCGGCCAACACGCGGATTTCATCCACTTCATTATTCCGTCCCATCAAACGGTTAAGCGCAGTCAAGTCCATGTAGATACGAGGCCCAAAAATATGTTTCGAGACAATTCCTACCACAGTAAAGGTGTGGGTGCGACCAGCGACTTTGATCTGGATTTCTTTGCCAACCTGAATCTCGGGTTCCTCCATTACCAAGTCCGCATTGACCACAACCTGCCGAGCATTCGGTAAGCTGGGCAACCAACTCCCAGAAATTAACTTGGGATAGATTGTCTTGCTATCGGGAGGTAAGCCAACAATCTCAATGCCTTGACTTTCAGTATGGTCAGAGCGGACAATGACTCCTTCACTGACCGCCCATCCTTCTGCAGTACTAATTCCAGCGATGCGCAAGGCTTCGCGTTCGGCAGCAACTTTGCTCACCCCGTATGGCAAAGATAGACGCGCATCGAAAGCCATATAACGCTCAACATCGCGTATTTGAGCTGTCAAGGAAGAATAGGTGCTGAAGGAAGCAATAAACATCGCTCCAGCTAGGGTTAGCGTCCCTAGAGTGAACACCAAACGCGATTTGCGCCGAAAGGTATTTCTCAACGAGAGGAGCAGCGGCGGGTTCACCGAACGAATACGGCTGAGAAGCCGCTCGAAACGACTAATTCGTTTGCGATCGCTGAGACCATGTTGATAAATTGCATCATAAACCGAGATTCGTGTTCCATTTAGAATCGGGAAGATCGCCACTCCAATGGGCATGAAGATGGCAACACCGACCTGTATCAACAAAACATCCCATGTAAGCGTAACTTTCGTGATGTTAAAGTTTAGAAATCGCGCTGCAAAGTTTGACAACCACCAACTTCCAATCAAGCCCAATGGGATAGCGAGTAAGAGACCCGCTGAAGCGAAAATCAAGATATTCAAGAGATACATGCTAATAATCTGTTTCCGCGAGGCACCAATTGCACGTAAAATTCCAATCTGTTTCATCTGTTGAATTAAGATTGCGGAAATTGTGTTGATGATCAATCCTCCGCTCAAGAGGGTTGCCATGACACTCATGATTTGAAGGATAAGAATAAAGCCACGAATTTGATTATGCGCCCAATGATCGCCTGGATCAGAACCAACTCCCGGAATGCGGACACTGTACACTACATAACCAGATGGCTCCAAGATGCGTTTCTTGATTTTTTCTGCTACCTCTAGGGCAACAGCCTTTTCAACTTTCTCACCTTCGACTACAACCTCTAGTCGGTTATACCCAGGAATCTCTCCCATCCACCGCAGGGTATCCATACTGATATAACCACTTGCATTCCCCAGAATGGCAAAGGGTATTTCATTTAGGTCATGGGCTATACCTGAGAGCGTCAATTCATACTGACGCTCATCCGCTAATTTGATCAGAACTTTATCCCCCACCTGGTATCCCAACAATTGTGCAGATTGACGCTCCAGAATGATCTCTCGCACCTTAGGCGGAAAAACTCCCTGCTCCATCACAAAGCGGTTGACCTCAAAACTCGAAGGCTCGGCAATGACATTCAAACTCAGGTTCTCAAAATCACCTTTTGCAGAGCGGACATCCGCTTGAAGAATGCGCCGCGCTTGAGCTTGTTTGACCCCCCGGATTCCTTCTGCAGCATTGGCAATCTCCTTGGGAAAGGGAGAAACATACAAGTAAACATGAGCTGGATTACCCTGCCGGAATTGGGCATAGAGGTCACGCTGAATCATGCGCGAAGCGTTATAAATCATTCCGATCGTGCCCACGCCCACGGCAATCGAAAGGATTACCAATAAAGAACGCGTCTTATTGCTCCAAAGATCGCGCCAAATCTTCACCCAGCGTGTATCGATGTTCATCACTCCTGCAACACTCCGTCAAAGATTTCAATTTTGCGAGTTCCCCATTTCAAAGCACCACGGTCATGCGTGACCATTAGAACAGTTTTTCCGCGTGCAACAAACGAAGCGAATAATTCCATAATCTCTTCGGAGGTGCGTGAGTCTAAATTTCCCGTTGGTTCATCAGCAATCAGCAGCGGCGGGTCATTTGCTAAAGCACGTGCAATAGCAACCCTTTGTTGTTGACCTCCCGAAATTTTCGCCGGCACTTTACGGGCATGGTCTTCCAAGCCAACTTGACGTAACAATTCCAAGGCTCGTTCTTTCCGCTCCTTAATCGGAATTTCGCCAAGTAAATCCATACTAATTTTGACATTTTCCCAAATAGTCAAGGTTGGGAATAATTGAAAAAATTGAAAGACCACCCCCATATTCTTGCCCCGCCAGCAGGTTCTTTCGTCCTCCGCCAGATCAAAAATTGATTTCCCACCAAAGAGGAGCTTTCCTTGTGTGGGGGTATCAATGGCGGTTAAGAGATTTACTAAGGTTGATTTTCCGGCACCCGATTTTCCAACCACAATGATAAATTCACCTTCATAAATTGAGAGATTTGCCCCTCTTAAAGCAGGTACATCTCCGCTAGGCGTTTCATATACCTTCCATAAATCTTGCGCTACTAACAGAGGAGATGCTGCGGTTTGGTCTGGCAGCAAGGAGATGGGAAGAGTCGCACTCGCCGCATTGAAAAGCTTATCGCTGATATGACCAGTCATGCTCTATCCTTGGTAATAAGCAGTTAAGATCATCGTAAATACCAAATAAACAGAGGCTAATCTTACTCGATATTGCCAACTTTGCGTGTAAGAATATGATTAATTTAGCGTAAAAGCATTTCGGCATTAGCCTACCAAGTTCAGCAAATTTAGCAAGTCTAATTATACCGACTAGTCGGTATATATTATACACGCGTTACCCCAAAAGAACCAATTTGATTTGTTTGTCAAATCAGAAGATGGCTCATGAAACGTTATCTTGAATTGTCCGACAACTTATCGCTTCGAACCATGGCACATCTTGGAAATGCTGTAGCCGCGTTCAACCTTAGGTCTAATGGATCGGAGCAAGAAGCTCTAAGGAGCGCGATTTAGAGAATTGCAAACTTTTTCCTGAGCTAGTAATACGAAAAATCAACGCGCTGACGCTTAATTACCCCAACAAAAAACGAATGGGAGCAATTTATAAACCCCCTACAGGTGCACTAAAAACATCCTGCAGGAGGTTCCAAATTGATTACCCCTAAGGTTGGCGCAACAATTTAGGTCGATAGCGTTGGATATAGGTTCGATATCCTTGTACCTCTTGCTCTTTACGGGCTTTATCCCATCCAAGATAATCCCCAGCGACCTGAACAGCCGGCTCAAGAATATCCAACCCAGCTTGATTGTTGTAAGCACCCATACAGCGGCGCAATAGAACATCCTGGATGGTCTCGGCGTGTTCCTCCTGGAAGGCAAAAACCACTTCAGCCGCAATAGTAGGATCGCCTGGTTGCAATCGCTCTTTCAATTTCGGCTCTTTTTGAGTTAAGGCAAGAATTTTTTCAGCTCGAACACCATAAATATCTGTTAGGTGCTCAGCAATATCTTTCTCAAAACCGCTTTTGGCGATAAATTGGTCTCTGAAACCCTTGAAATTGCCCTCCCCAGCACCAGGTAGGTGAATTTTCTTCGTTATGCAAGGTTTGAGTTCCCGATTCAGCTTTTTTCCAATCAAGTCAACACATTGTTCTGCCAGATTCCGAAATGTGGTCAGTTTACCCCCAATAATCGAGATTAATCCCTCCACTTCTGGGGAATGATCGTGAATGATATGGCGGCGGGTAATGGCCGCTGTTTTCTTATCACCAACATAAGGCAAAGGACGAATCCCAGAATAGGTATATAGGACTTGATCGAGTGTGATGCGCGCGGAGGGGAAGATACCATTCGCTTCACTCATCAAGTAATTGATCTCATTGTCATCGATCACGACATGGTCCAAATCGCCATGATACGGCAAGTCGGTTGTTCCGATCAGGATGCGACCTGTCCATGGAATAACGAACATAGGCCGGCCATCTGCGCGCGCTTCAAAATAGACCGCGATCTTCGGCGCACCTGGAAAGACAGGCACAATGAGATGACTCCCCTTAGTACCACCAATTAATCGTTTCAACGGTTTTCCAACCCCTTTCAACACTTCGTCCACCCACGGACCACCCACGTTTATCACCAAATCTGCCGATACAGTGTAGGTCTTTCCGTCAAGCAAATCCTGAAATTCGACACCGCTAACGCGATTTCCATCCAAAATAAAGCGAGTCACTTTGGCATAATTCAGAAAAATAGCGCCTTGTTCCTGAGCAGAGAGGATATTTTCCACAGAAAGGCGCTCGGCATAATCTACTTGGCAGTCATAGTACATGGCTGCCCCACTCAAACCTTCTGGATTCAACTCCCCTACCTGTTCAAGAACTTGCTTTGGAGAGAGAATGTGATGATGATCCAAGCTCTTATCGAACGAAAGCACATCATAGAGAATCATCCCCATGCGGATCATCCACGGCGGACGACGATTTTGCTTGTAAAAGGGAAAAGCCATCCCCAGCGGTTTGACCAAATGAGGTGCGGTACGCAGCAATCTTTCCCGCTCTGCTAGCGACTCGCGGACAAGGTAAAACTCAAAATACTCCAAATAACGCAACCCTCCATGGATCAGGCGGGTTGACCAGGCAGATGTTCCACTGGAAATATCTTCCTTTTCAAGTACAAGCACCTTCAAGCCCCGCATAGCTGCATCTCTGGCGATTGCGCTGCCGTTGATTCCTCCACCAATAACGATGACATCCCACTTTGTGGCTAGCTTGCTTTCATCAATTGGATGTGTTCTCATAGTATCTGACTCCTACTCGAATAAAAATATTGCTTTCGCGTGTGATTGTAATCTTTTTCAATAATATTTTTATGTGGTATTCTTCACTTTCTCTTGTGCCATTTGTACGTTCTATGCAAGGTAGTTACAAGCAAAAAGTCCCTAATCGGTTGAGAAATTTTTCCTTACTTATAGACAAATTGTGGGGTTCGGCGAACCCACCACCTTTCTGTCGAAAAGATCAGCAGAGCCAGCCAAATGAACGAAAATCCGACCAGGCGCTCTGTCGTAAACGGCTCATGAAAAACTGTAACTCCTAGGAGAAACTGGCATGTTGGAGCAATGTACTGCAATAAGCCCATTGTCCATAATGGTACCAATCGCGCGGCACTGCCAAACATCAGTAACGGAATCACCGTAATGACCCCCGTAAGCATAACCAAAATGCTCACCCAATTTGGGCCATGGCCAAAACCCCCGACACCATTGATCTCTTGGAGAACTAGGTAAACCAGAGCTGGCAGAAAAAGCGCCATCGTTTCCAAAGTCAAACCATATAAAGCAGATAGAGGAGCTATCTTTTTGACCAATCCATACAAACCAAACGAAAAAGCCAAGGTCAAAGCAATCCAAGGCAAGGAGTGATATTGTATCGTTAGATAAACTACGCCGACGGCTGCAATTCCGATAGGAAGCCATTGCGACCAACGCAATCTCTCACGCAGAAAAACCACACCAAATAGGACATTCACTAAAGGGTTAATAAAGTACCCCAAACTAGTCTCCACAACAAAGCCTGCGTTTACTGCCCAGACATACATCCCCCAATTGATCGCTAACAAGCTGCCGGCAATGGCATAAATAGCTATAGTCTTCTTGTCCCCAAACAATTCAACTAACGTTTTCAATTCTTTCCGCCATCCCAAAACAACGGTAAGCAATAGAAAAGACCAAACAAAGCGGTGGGCTAAGATTTGAGTCGATGGCACTGAAGAAAGCGCCTTAAAGTACAGAGGGAAAAAGCCCCAAATCAAATAAGCGCCAAAACCTAGAAGCAAACCTTTTCGATTCAGTCCTTCAACCATATATATTCTTTCATCCTTTATCATCCTGCCGCATAAAGACATAATTCGGCAGAAAATTTCTTTTTTTTAGATTAAAGTCGACCACACAACCTTTCTGAGGTCAAAAGCGAAGGCTTAAGCGATCCCCGCCAGATTGAATCATTTTACCCCCAAACGGAATACCTTTCACTTGAAGGCACTCCTTTTCAATCTCAACCAAGAACCTCCAGACAGAGAAGATTATACTCGAAAAAATATGACATTGTTCGTTTCCCAATATCTTGACATTTAGTACCCTATTCCATACAATTCTCACAAGAATGCTCACGCACAGGTTCGGTTTTTCTCTCACCTGCTCCTGTAAACGGCGGGGATAGACACCGCCGTCACCCCCTTGTTTTGCATCGCAAAATAAAGACGGCGGTATATTCCCCGCCAGTAACCTTCTAACCTCTTTTGCGATCAATTTGAGCACGCGTAATATTCGCACAATCCTTCACAAAAAATTTATGCAAGTTTATAGAGAATTCTTTGACCAGATTATCAAACCCAATGAAAAGCTACAAAAGGAGTTCCAATGTTCAATTCAATTCGCGAGGACATCCAATCTGTCTTTGAACGTGATCCTGCCGCGCGCAGTTTTCTAGAAGTCATCTTCTGCTATCCCGGCTTACATGCGGTTTGGGGACACCGCATTGCTCATTGGCTCTGGAACCATCATCTCAAATTTCTCGCTCGATGGTTTTCACAACTGATGCGCGGTATAACTGGAATTGAAATCCACCCTGGTGCAAAGATCGGCAAGCGCTTTTTTATCGATCATGGGATGGGTGTTGTGATCGGGGAAACCACCGAAATTGGCGACAATGTGACCCTATATCACGGTGTCACACTCGGAGGCACAAGCCTCAACAAAGGCAAGCGACACCCCACGTTGGGGAACAACGTCGTTGTCGGCGCAGGAGCAAAAGTGCTAGGGGCGATTACCATTGGGGACAACTCCCGCATCGGCGCCAACGCTGTAGTCGTCAAGGATGTTCCTCCCAATTCGGTCGTGGTTGGTGTACCCGGGCAAATTCTCCTTCGTAGCCAACCGCGTCAGAATGGAAAGCCCGATCTGGAACACGGACGCTTACCCGATGCCATTGGGGAGACTCTCGCTCAACTTATTGAGCATGTAAAGCGCTTGGAGGAAAGGATTGATGGTCACCGCCACGAAGAACTTGAAATTCATAGCCCAGTTCAGGGTATTTGGCATGGAGAGGATTTTTCGATTTAGCTGAAACTTGGGATAAGTTTTACCATTGGTTACGTAGCGTTTGGAGAGCCGCCCACATCACTTTCTCCGAGAACGAATAAGATTACCACCTTCGCAAGCAATTTCGAGCAAGATTACTTCTGGTTGTTTTAAGCGATGAATGTTACCTCTTGTCGTTTCGATCGAAGCTCATAACCATAAAGAGTCCCCAGTTGCTGCGTTCCATAAGACTAAGACTAGGAATGCTCGGGGTTTTTCCAAACTACGGCTGAAAAAGTCCATTCTACGC
>JAOAHK010000095.1 GCA_026415275.1 Anaerolineales bacterium | reverse complement strand
GTGGTGGGTTGATCGCCAATTCTTTGGACGAATGGCATACCTACTTGCGCCAATTGGTCTTAGATAACGATTTGCGCGTCAGTTTGGGCAATGCGGGGCGTCAACAAGTTCAATTGCGCTCGCTGAACTTGCAGAGTCGCTTGTGGTATCACACCCTGTGCGAAACCATTCAAGGGAAAAAACGGTGAAGATCGTCTTCGTCTATGCCGATAGCGAGGAGGAATGGAACAGCAGTGAATGGCGTTGCGCTTTGCCGTGTCGCGCGATCAATCGGACTGGACGCCATCAGGCATTTCTGGTCGGTATTGAAGACTTTGCCCATCATACTCCTCAAGCGGACGAAATTTGTCAAGAAGCCGATCTGATTATTATCGAACGCAATTTATTCGGACCAGTTTTATCTGCCATTCAGTATTGGAAAGCGCGGGATAAGGTCGTCCTTGCGGATTTTGATGATGCTTATCACCTAATGCATCCAAGCAATCTGAATTATTTGTTTTGGAGCCAAGGTGTACGTCGCGACAATGGACAAAAGGTAGAACCGCCGCCATTGACGCAATTTAAGTGGGGTTTGCGTCTTGTCCATGCTGCGACAACACCATCTCGCCGACTAGCAGATGACTGGCGCGCCTATGCTGAAATGATCGTTGTGCCCAATTACATTGACTTGAGCCTCTATCAAAACGCGCAGCCACAGGTGCATGAGGGGATTATCATTGGTTGGGGAGGGAGTGTTTCTCATTTTCAGAGTTTTGTAGATAGTGGTATCATCCCAGCTTTACAACGCCTGTGCAAGGCAAGACCACAGGTGCGTGTGATGTTCTGCGGAGCAGACCTACGTATACCCCAGCAACTCAACCTACCCAAAGAGCAATTGATTCTTGTCCCCTGGGTTCCCCATCGCCAATGGGCAACCGTTTTATCGCAATTTGATATTGGAATCGCTCCCTTAGCTGGCGAATATGACCAAAGACGAAGCTGGATAAAAGTGTTAGAATATATGGTAATGAAAATTCCTTGGGTTGCTAGTGAAGGTGCCCCCTACGAAGAATTCCGTTCATATGGCTGGTTGGTACAAAACACAGCGCAGGCTTGGCAGCGTGTATTGATCGATGTTGTTGATCACTGGGAAGCATACAAAAAAGAAGCCAGTGGAGAAGCCTATTTAGTGGGCATTAGCAAAGCAATTGACGAAAATATTCACCTGACTCTGAAGCAGTATGCCACAGTTTACGAGAAAGTGCTGGGGCAGCCAATCGCAGTTTGAATAAAATATGCTTGCGTTGTTGTCCCCTCCAAACTCCCAATGAAGGGCATGACCGGTAGAGATGTTTGAGAGAAGTAAACTAGGAAAATCGCCGCTGAAAAAACTCAAAGTGAACCCACCGCGCATGGTCACCATTCCTGCTGGCGAATACATTCTAGGCATCAGCGATGACCAAATCGAACATCTCTATCGCACAGAATTGTGGGCGGAAGAATGGGTGGAGAAAGACCTCTTTGCCATCGAGCAACCTCAACATGTTGTTCAAATGCCTGCTTTTGAAATCTGTCGCTATCCGGTTACCAATGCGGAGTATTATCTCTTTATCTGGTCGACAGGCTATCGCGTGCCCAAGGAGTGGAGTGGCTTTCGCTATTCTGAAGGCACCGATAACCATCCGGTAGTAGGGGTTTCCAAACAAGATGCCGAAGCGTATTGTCGTTGGCTCAACGAGACGCTGGGAAGCAACTATCGTCTGCCTACCGAGGCGGAGTGGGAATGTGCTGCGCGAGGTGGAGATGAGCGGCTATACCCCTGGGGAGACGAATTTGACCCGTGGCGCTGTAACACTCTTGAAAGCGGCAAACGCGGCACAACCCCCGTTGGTGAATATTCCCCTAGCGGTGACAGTCCGTTTGGCATTGCCGATATGGCAGGAAACGTGTGGGAGTGGACGAGTTCAGTCTTGTTGCCTTATCCTTATGACCCTCGTGATGGACGCGAAAACGGAGACGAAAAATCTCGCTATGTCATTCGCGGGGGTTCGTGGTACTACAGTCATAAGTTGGCACGCACGACAGTGCGTGAAGGGGTGGTCTGCACGTTTACCTCGCCAGCCTTAGGCTTCCGCTTGGGACGTAGTCTCAGCGGCTAAGCCTTCACTTGCACCTTGCTCTGACGCCGCTCTTTGAGAAATTCCACAATTCCCGGCAGAATTGAAATCAAGATGATCGCAATGACGACTAGGGTGAAGTTCTCGCGCACAAGGCTCAAGTTTCCAAAGAAATAACCCCCGAAAGTGAACAAAGCCACCCATAAGAGCCCGCCAGCAACGTTATAGGAGATGAATTTCCAATAGGTCATTTCACCCACACCGGCGACAAAGGGGGCAAAGGTGCGGATGATGGGAACAAAGCGCGCCAAAATAATCGTTTTCCCGCCATGCTTTTCGTAGAATTCATGCGTGCGTTGTAAATATTCTTGCTTCAGGAAACGTACTTGACCACTAAACGCTCGTAGACCAATAAAATGACCCACCCAATAATTGACCGTATCACCCAATATGGCAGCCGCTGCGAGCAGAAGAAATAGAACTTCGATCCTCATCGCTCCTAAGGCGGCAAAGGTGCCTGCTGCAAAAAGCAGCGAATCGCCGGGTAGAAATGGGGTAACGACCAGACCAGTTTCCATGAAAATAATCAAGAAAAGCAGCAAATATGTCCACATTCCGTAGGTTTGAATCACCGAACTCAGAGATTGATCTAGGTGAAGAAAGAAATTGATAAATGTCAACAAGGTATCCATTCGATTCGTTGTCCCTAGTGAGAAGATGCACTAATTTTACCCCTTAATCAATTTCTGTGAGTTGGATCGCTGTCCTTGTCGAATTTGTCGGTTGAAAAGCCAAAGTCCACTGATCCCTAGACCAGCCAGGAGCAACATTGACAATGGAGCGATTGCGGCTAATTCTTGAGTGAGCGGCAAAGCCCAAAAACCTTGTTCGCTTGCAGAAACGCTACGCAGAGCCATCAAGATTGCAAAACTATTCCAGATCCCGTGAAAGAAAACAGCGATTAAGTAAGCCAGAACGAGATGCAGATAGCGTTGGTTCCGCCATACTTCGGTGAGGGTTGCCCCCACAAGTGCTGAGGCAAAGATATGGATAGCACCCGTTCCGCTACGTCCTAAAACAGCAAACAACCAATCGGATTTTGAGCTACCGAGCATAAAACTTTCCAACAGTGCATAACCGGCACCACACAATGCGCCAGCGACAAAGCCATCCAATGTGCCCTGCGTGCGACCATAGAGGAACCATACTCCGACAGGCTTAATCAACTCTTCAATCAAAGGGACTATCAACCCAACGAAGATGAGTATGGTCAAAACCAATGAAGAATCCGCAAGATATGGCTTCAGGGTGTCTAAGAGTGTCTCAGGGTTTGTAAGGGGTTGGCGGAAAGTCTCGGCAAGTTGATTGAGTTTGATCAAGCGTTCTGGATCAAGTGATGTCCATAACGCAAACAAGACAAGCGGAAAAATAAGCGCTATGATTTCTACGATAAAAATTAAGAAGGGGGAAAGCGTCATGCCAACACTCAAGGCGCTCCACTTACGCTGAGGGGAGACGCCGCTGAGACCTGTCAGGCTAATCTCTAAAACGACGGCAATCGGAGTGCCGATCGCCAGGATGTGTAAAAGCGGCAACAGAAGATATGCCATGATTGCATGCGTTGAGAGCCAATATCCTCCTAGGAGAATCAAGGGGTAAAAAAAGATCATAAGGTAGAGCGGGGGAAAATGCAAAGAGTGCATCCAAGTGGGTGTGTTCCAGCCGAAGAAGCGGGAAAAAGCGAGAAGAGTTGAGGGAATGAGCAAAAGCCCGGTTGTAAAGAATCCACCTGCCAACAATAAAAGCGAAAAGGCGCTCTCTGAGCCGAAGTTGGAGGTGAGCATTTCAAAAAAGCTATAAAGAAGCAACCCGATGGCGGTATTGAGAATAAAAAACGCTATCAAGGCAGTTGCTATCCCTTGTAAGAGAGAAAAATTCTTGATTTGGGTAGTTGAGTTGGGGGCGGAGGGTGAGTTAAGGTTGCTGGCGTTCGAGATCATCTAGTTTTCCCGTCATTCCTCGAGAATGGTTACCGAAAGAAGTTTGTCGCCCGGTGGTGGAGGAGGAAATTGGCTCGGATCACGCAAGCTAATCTGTTTGAGTACCTCCATCCCTTGAATAACCTGACCAAAAATAGTATAAGCACCGTTCAAGTGCGGGGCAGGTGCTAATGTAAGAAAGAACTGACTGCCGTTGGTGTCTTTCCCAGCGTTTGCCATAGCGATCATCCCGGCTTGATCAAAGGATAAATCGGGCGAAGTTTCATTGACAAAGGCATAGCCAGGACCGCCGTAACCAGTGCCACTAGGATCACCGCTTTGTACGATATAGTTTTCTAGGACGCGGTGAAAGGTAATCCCATCATACCACCCTTGGCGGGCGAGAAAGACAAAATTGTTGACTGTGATTGGCGCTTTCTCGGCGAATAATTCAACCACCACGTTTCCTTTCTCGGTTTCAAGACGGGCTAAATATTTTTTAGAGAGGTCAATCACGGGTGGGGGACAGCTTTCAAATTGGCGTTCTTCGAGCAAGTCAAGCAGGATGTAATTGCGCACGGTGTAGTAATTGAGCGGCAAATTGCTCGGCCAGATTTGGCCATCCAGGAGGATAAACGGCACCCCGGGTAAGCCAATGTTTTGATTGTGCCGCCATGCTGCATACCCTTTCTCAGCAAGGGCAGGATCGTCGAAGTCTTTTTGGAAAGCTATTGGATCGAGTTGGAGAGCATCAGCTTGTTCCCAGAGCCAATTTTCAAATTGCTCTGGGCTCAATCCGCTCCATTCGCTGTAATTGCGGTAAAACCAGTCGTGCATTTGCCAAAACTTGCCTTGCCGAGCGGCAGCTTCCGCAGCTTGGACGGTTAGGATAGCTTTATCATGCATCTCGACAAGGGGAAAATAGCGATATACCCAACGCACCTCATCGGGAAATTCAAGCATGATTTGCTCCATCAGCGCGGCAAATTGAGCGCAGGGTTGGGCTTGAAAGTCACAATAGACAACAAATGTCACTCTCGCATCGGAGGAGCCGCGCTGGTAATCGCTATCGCTGACCGGAGGGAAAAGGGAAACTTCTGTAGGTCCCGGAGTTGGGCGGGGGCTTTTTGCCGTGCAGCCTGCAGCAATGAGTCGAGTTAGATCCGTTTTCGAAAGTATGGGCTGCTGCAAACTGCTCATGGTTGGCACAAACGGGGTTGGGTTTGGTGGCAGCAAAGGTGGAGGAGTTGGGGTTTTGGCGTCGTTTTGACAGGCAAAGATGAATAACACAGTTACCCAAACAAAGGATAGTATATTTCTTCTATTCACCGATTGTCTCCAATAATTGCTCAGGTGACCACATCCACGAAATGCGGTTGAGGAACGCAGCCAGCGAAGGAGATTGAGCACGCAACTGGCGCACAGCGGCACCGATGGGGTCCTCACCCGCAGCGCCAACGGGCTCATCGGCGTATGCCCCATGGAAAGCAAAATAGGCTTGGTTGAGTTTACGGATCTGATACCCATTCTCCCAAAAGAAAATGCGGCGTTGCTCCATATAAGCTTCAGCTTCTTCGATGCGCCCTTGAGCGAGCAACTCATCCACTTTCAAGCGTGTAATGTGCATTTCCTTGCGGAAGTCAAACGGAGGGGGTTGAGGTGGTTCGCTAGATGGCGGCGAAGGAAGCGTTTGGGGTGGTGGTGGAGGGAGAAATTCTGGGTAATAAACCTCGATTAGCGCACGCCCTAATTCTTTGCCGCCGATGGAAGCTGCCGTTTCGTTCATGGTGCGCAATTCGCCGCTCGTACCATAATTTACACCGAGCGGACGAAAGCTCAAAAAGTTATGAATCCACTCGTGAGCGACAACTTCACTCAGCCAGTTCAGATCAGTGGTTTGCATGACCATTGTGGGGTAAACGCCGATCCCGCCAACCGCTACAACCAAAGAGGAAACGTTTAACGCTTTATCGACTTGTTCTTCGAGAGCTTCTTTTTGGTCGGTGGTCAAACCGACTTTGAGAGAAATGTTTGCGTCTTGACGGATAACCTCACGGGGCGAGACGATCAGCGAGGACGGTAATGGTGAAACATGGTAAGAAACGGGCGGAATCGGTTGTCCGCCGAGCGCCAATCCTGTCCGCGCAATGATGTTGGAAAGTTGATCTTCGAGAATGGCTTCGGCAATCGGAGCGATTTGTGCTTCCTCTTGGCGCAGTGCACTTAACTGTTCTCGGACATCCTGCGAAGCCTGATAGGGATCCGTAACCTGAGGATCGGCATAGATGCGATTTAACTCGCGATCTACTTCTTCTATCTTACGGATCAGAGCGAGATAGTCCAAAACGATCTGTTTCCGCTCCTCAGGCGAAAGGAATTGGGCGGTTCGCAGCGCAGATTGCCCAATTTTTAGGTAAGCTGCGTTGCCAATCCAACCCACATAGTCAAATTCAATCGGGCGAGTGAATGCGCGCACCCGTTCAATTGGGTCTGCTGCGTAAATCGTTGATCCGCTGAGCAAGAGGGCGCACAAGCTCAAATACAACCAAAGGGAAGCGATTTTTCCCCAAGGAATTCGTAGAACAGCATTTCGGGTGGCAGTGACGAACATAGACTTCGGGCAAGAGAGATTTTAGGTGAAGTGCTCTACGAATACCTGAGGATAAGCGCAATCCGTTGGTGCTCGGAGAGCAGTCCATTTTCAAGAAAGGTCACTTGACCGCGATGGGCAAGAACCGCTTCGATGATCTCGTCCACTGCATCGTCGGTCTGGATTTCATTATAGAGAATCGTACGCACCTTCATAGAGCCGAGTAGCTTTCTCGCTCAGGACTAGCACCCAATAGCGTTGGGTGCGATTCAGGGCGTAGACCAAATCGCGGGTGAAAAAACTTTGATCGATAACAACCCGTTCCTTGAGGGGAAAGGGAAGGTAAAACAGGCGCGCAAAATCCTGGTGAATATACATGGCTAACCCATCTTGGGTGTAGCGATAATCGATTTGGTTCGCAACTTGATCCAAATTGCGGAGAAGCGGCTCAGTCTCTCGTTTGGTTAACTCGCTCAACAGCCGCTCCGCCGCCTGTCTGACAAGGTTTTTTACCCGGATTGGGTCCTGTCGGTTTTCAGGCGCCGTCCGATGAGTCGGTAATGTGATGGTGACCAGAGGATACCCTTTGATTTGTTGGAGCAGCAGGATATCATGTTTGTTCATGTTGGTTTCTCCTTAGCAAGGATTATAACAGGTTTACAAATGGCACAAATCCATGACGCCTAACGCCCAGAGACAGCATTGAACTTCCTGCGGGTTCTGCGGATCGGAAGAAGATCTTATCCTGATCGCCTTTGGTTCGGGACGCAGCGAAATTTACCAAAATCGCCTATAGAAAATGCTTATATAGTTCTTACACAGCAAGGCTTGACAGGCATCCCGCTCTTTGATACATTCTTGCCTGTTGACTCATTCGAGAAGGAGGTAAGAAATGTACCCAATATTTCTTATTGCGCACAATTGGTTGCGTTGGATTGTTCTAATTGCTGGCATCCTCATTGTGACCTTTGCTTGGCTGGGATGGTTGGGCAAACGCTCTTGGGGGAAAAGAGAGCGCGTGTGGGGGATGATCTTCAATTCTGCCATGGATTTGCAACTGTTGGTCGGAGCGCTGTTGTATTTTGTCTTTAGCCCCTTGACCACTAGTGCATTTGCCAACTTTGCTGCTGCCATGCAGAATGCTGCGCAACGGTTTTTTGTGGTTGAGCACGGTTTTGTGATGTTAATCGCGGTGGTCTTTGCTCATTTGGGCAGTGTTTTGAGCAAAAAGGCGGCCGATGATCAGGGGAAGTTTCGGCGGTCGGTAATCTGGTACACGCTCGCATTCGTCTTGGTTTTGGCGATGATCCCTTGGGAC
>JAOAHK010000094.1 GCA_026415275.1 Anaerolineales bacterium | reverse complement strand
AGATGTGTATAAGAGACAGGAACCGCATTATGTACGGTTGTATATCAACTACCTACGCAAAAAAATTGAAAAAGACCCTGCCAATCCCCAATACATCCTAACCGAAAGAGGCATCGGGTATCGTTTCGTTGATTTTCGGCGTCAGCAAGAATCAGCAGCAAAAGCGAGTACCACAATGGAGGATGGTAAAGATGGCTAAGCAAAGGATTTTATTGGTAGATGATCACGAAGTTGTTCGTCTGGGATTAAAATCGCTGCTCGATCGGCATCCCAATTTCGAGGTGGTCGCAGAAGCTAGCACAGCGCGTGAAGCCATTGAGCGAGTTGCTACTCACGCCCCCGACGTGGTCGTGATGGACATTCGCTTACCCGGCGGATCTGGAATTGAGGCCTGCGAGGAGATTGCCGAAAAGTACCCGAACACCAAAGTCATCATGCTCACTTCCTATGCAGAAGACGAGATGCTCTTCTCGGCTATACGCGCCGGCGCTTCGGGGTATGTGCTCAAACAAATTGGCGGTGAAGACCTTGTGCGCGCCATCGAAGCTGTGGGACGCGGCGAGGCTTTATTAGACCCAGCCGTGACTCAACGCATCTTCCAAGAAGTGCGCAAAGCCGCTAAGGAAGAAGAAGCTTCTGCCTTCTCGGCTCTTACCCAGCAAGAACGTCATGTCCTTCTATTGGTTTCTGAAGGCAAGACCAACCGCGAGATCGCAAAAGCACTATTTCTAGGGGAAGGAACGGTACGAAATTACGTTTCCAGCATCCTCTCCAAGCTAGGGGTAAGCAACCGCGCTGAAGCGGCGGCCTATGCAGTCGAACACAATTTGCGCAACTACCTGTAATCGGAGATCAAATTCCATCAAAAACGACACGAAAGGAGAGGCACCTTGACGAAAGATCGCCAAGGCCTCTCCCTTTGCTTTAGATGCCGTGATTTGTTTCGTGGCAAACTCAGTTCATCCACTTTTTGCTTTGGATATTCAGCTACCAAAAACACCACTGTACTGTAAAAAAATTAATCAACAACTCTAAGGTAATTCTCAACTGCCCACCCCTTAACATTCTCATCATACGGCGCAACTAGATACCACCAAACATACCCAGATGCCTGACGAGGGCCATCTTCCACTTGGAAGATCTCTCCTTCATACGCCAAGAACAAAATTTGACCCTCTAAGCCCGGGTTCGCCCGCAATCGCAAGCCATCACCCTGCGTGCCATAGATTTGAACGGAGTCTCCAACATGAATCGCGTCACCGTTAGAGCTGCTTATCGGCAGTGAGTCGCCTCCCGCTTGAGGCACTATCGATGGGGTCGGGACGGGGGAGGGTGTTAAAGTGGGAGCAGGGATAATTTCAACGATTGCCGTAGGGTAAAGCGCTGATGAGGTTGCCCTTGCGCCTCTTGCTAAGACAATCACCCCGAAACCCAGACAACAGGCCACAATAACAGCACCCAATAGACCCCAGAGAAGGTTAGATTTCACCATCTTATCTCATCCAAATCCAAAAAACACGACATGGTACAATAATTGCTAAGAGATTGTATCAGAAATGTCTCCAGAAGTGATTCTCAGCGATCGCTATCAATTACTCGAGCGCCTAGGCACAGGAGGAATGGCTGTTGTCTATCGCGCTCACGATCTCCGTTTAGATCGCTATGTAGCTATCAAAATTTTGCGCGAAAACTACTCACCCGATCCTGCCTTTCAAGAACGTTTTCGCCAAGAGGCACGGGCGGCTGCCAATCTCTCTCATCCCAACATTGTAACTGTCCACGATTTTGGTTATGACAATGGCAGGTTATATATCGTCATGGAATATGTGCCAGGCACCGACCTCAAGAGTTACCTCAAACGCAAGGGGCACTTCTCCGTGCGAGAAACCTTATCCTTAATGATTCAAGCCTGCGCAGGGGTAGGCTATGCTCATCGAGCTGGAATCGTGCATTGCGACATTAAGTCTCAAAATTTCATAATCACCCCCGACAGACGGTTGAAGGTCACCGATTTCGGCATTGCGCGTGCCCTGGCTTCCATTCACCCAGAAGAAAAAAGCGATGTTGTTTGGGGTTCACCGCAATATTTTTCCCCTGAACAAGCTGCCGGGTTAGCACCTTCTCCGGCATCCGACGTTTACTCACTTGGTATCGTAGCCTACGAAATGTTGACTGGGCAACTCCCTTTTCAGGCGTCTAGCGCAGAAGAACTCGCCCGCATGCATCGCGAAGACCCACCCCCACCACCTAGTCGCTATAATCCTGCTATCCCTCCAACCCTTGAGCTGGTCATTCTCAAAGTGTTGTCCAAAGAACCCTCTGCGCGCTACCGCACCGCAGACCAATTTGGGCGTATCTTAGTCAGCGTACAAAATGAATTCTATGGTAAAGCTTCCATCCCGCTGGGCGACTCAGCCCAAACAAAGGTTTCCCCATCCATCGCTCAAACAGCTCCTCCTCCGCTTTCTCCGACAGCCATCTCGCCGCCCAATTTCGACTCTCGACCGACAATTACTCCATCGACCCCCATATGGACAAGCAAGGAAAATGATACGTTACAAATTGATTGGATCACAGTCTTCTTAGGCTTGCTAACAATTCTAGCCGTAGGTGGCTTAATTCCCCTATGGATTTGGGTTTACTTTTTGTATCAGTGAAACAACTTGTCAGAAATCCAATCCGATATTATCATTACTGCCGTGCGGCGAAAATAAAAAATCACGGCAATCGCCGCGATTTTTATCTAATGGCTACATCGAATTAAGCAATGTGGAATTTACTCGCTTTTCGCCAAAGTACGAATGCATTTGGCACACAAAATCTTGCGTACCTTTTTCCCTCCCTCATAGAGGCTTACAACTTGCAAGTTTGGGCGAAAGGTGCGGTTTGTGGCTTTCTTCGACCAGGGTCGATTTTGTCCAAAGACGGTCTTTTTTCCGCAATGTTCACATTTAGCCATACGATCACTTCCTATCCATTAAACTTAACTTCTAGCCTTCCTAGAGCAGGCGAAGTTTACCACAATTCGTATCTCTTGGCAAGTTTGATGGTTAATAATCCCAGAGGTTGTTTATGACAAAAGAAGAACTTCCCCTAGGTACAATTTACGTTTCTCCTCGTGTAATTGCCACAATTGCCTATCAGGCAGCTTTGCAATCTTATGGAGTGGTAGGGCTAGCTTATAAAAATTTTTTCAACGGAGTTAGCCAGAAGTTAGCCAAAGACCCTATTCAGGGAGTAGAAGTTCATTACGACGGTGTGGAGATTCGCATTGACATTTATATTATTGTGGAATATGGAACACGCATTTCTGCTGTAGCTTCGAGTGTGCGAGACACTGTGCGATACCACGTCGAGAAAGCCTTAGGATTGCCCGTTGCGTGCGTGAACGTGCATGTGCGTGGTCTGCGAATCAGCGAAGTAGATTAACGGTATGCGAGATCTGAGGAGTATTGCATGAGTGTGGAACAATCTAAGAGACAAAATCCAGACCACGTAATGAGACAAAAAACCCCCGTTAATGGTGAACTCCTAAAAACCATGGTTGAAGCCGGCTTGACTTGGCTGCGCACCAATCAACAAATCGTCAACTCCTTGAACGTTTTTCCAGTTCCCGATGGCGACACGGGCACCAATATGGTTTTGACCATGCAAGCTGCTTTTGATGAGATATCCAATGACAACGAAAAGAACTTTGGCAAAGTTGCTCATGCAATTGCGCATGGCGCGCTGATGGGCGCCAGAGGGAATTCGGGTGTTATTCTCTCACAAATTTGGCGTGGATTTGCCCGTGCAGTAGATAATTTTGAAGTTCTGGATTTACCCACCTTTGCAAAGGCGCTGGTTTCAGCAAGGGATACGGCTTATAAGGGGGTCGTCCGTCCAGTGGAAGGCACTATTTTAACTGTCATCAAAGATGTTGCTGCTGCCGCCCATGACGCACTAGCTGAAACCGACGATCTGCTTGAATTTTTGGAAAAGATTGTCCAAGCTGCTGATCGTTCTGTGCAACATACTCCTGAGTTATTACCTGTTCTGAAAGAAGCTGGTGTCGTTGACTCGGGCGGGAAGGGACTTTTCTTCATATTGGAAGGAATGTTGCGCCGCGCGAAAGGAATGCCCCTAGATGCCCCCATCACCACTGTGATGCCCATCGCCTCAATGAACTTACAGCGCACAATGGAAATCATTGAACCAGGGCAGGATGTGGAGGTCGTGATTGATTTTCGTCCTTATGACAAACTCGACATCGAAACGTTTTACCGAGATTTGGAGAAAATGGGCACCTCGATTCAGCTTGGAGAGGGAGATGGAATTTACCGCCTACATATTCACGTCTCAGATGGTCGGCAATATGAACCGATCGAATACGTCAAAAAGGTTGGCATCTTCACCAAAGTAGCAATGGAGAACTTAGCCGCTCAAATGGAGCAAACAGAAGAAAAAAGCAGTGCCGCTCAGTTAACCCTTGCTCCGGTTGAGCCAGGTCAAATTGCTGCGATCGCTGTTGCGCCGGGTCCAGGCATCGCCAGAGTTTTTGCCAGTCTTGGGGCAGCCGCCATTGTACACGGCGGGCAAACCATGAACCCCTCAACCCAAGAAATTCTTTCTGCATTCGAGAATTTGCCAACAGAAAAAATCGTCATACTCCCCAACAACAAGAATATCATCCGCACTGCTGAAGCGGCTAGAGAACTTACAGTCAAAAAAGTTGCCGTTATTCCCAGCCGCTCTGTCCCACAAGGGTTAGCTGCCATGATGCGTTTGTCACCCCATGAGGATTTTGATACAGTGGTCAGCGAAATGGAAGAGGCTTTGCTGCAAGTCGAAACTGGAGAGATCACCCGCGCAACACGCAGCGTCGAAATTGACGGCGTCTCCGTTAAGGAAGGCGAATTTATCGCCTTGCACAATGGTAAACTTGTCGCCTCTTCAACCTCCCTGAAGGATGTTACGTTAGAGTTTATGCGGATTGCCCACGCCGATCACTTTGAACTGATTACCCTGTTCTATGGAAAAGACTTAACCAAACAAGAAGCCAACCAAATTGCAGATGAAATCCGCTTCGCCTATCCAGAACAGGAAATAGAAGTTCAAGACGGTGGACAACCGCATTATTATTTTATTATTTCAATTGAGTAGAGATTTCAATCCTTGCGTTCGTTATGCAGCAAACATGTATCGTAACCGATACGGCGGCACAATTTCCCAAACACAAGTCTGGATGGGAGGAATTTGTCCGAATCCTTCCCATCCATTTTGAGATCAATAAGACAAATTCAACCTCAAGTGATCATCCTTCGCCGAATAAAGCTTATGCCTCTCCTTCAGAGTGGATCGCGCAATCTTCAAATCAACCTGATCAAATTGCCTTAAGATCTTTTCTCTCTAACCTAGCCCATGAATTTCGGGAGGTGCTATTCCTCCTCCCCACAAAAACTCTCTTTCCTTCCTTTACCATCGTCACGCAAGCTTTGCAGCAAATGAACCTCTCCACCATCTTCACGGTAATCGATAGCCGCAGCTTGGGTTACGGGCTGGGTTGGTTAATTCAGGCTTGCATCGATGTCTTAAGCCAAAGCGACAATCTCATTGCGGTCAGACGCTTTCTTCACCATAAAATCCCGCAGATCTACACCTTAGTTTATCTTCACGATCTTACCTCTCTTGGTCATTCCCAAGTTCTCGATCCTGATCAAGCCTTCATCGGAGAATTTCTAGGTATCCGGCCGCTCATTTTGTTGGAACATGACCAAATCATGCCCTATCAAAAAACGCGCAATTTCAAGCATCTTGTCGATAGTATGTTCGAATACGCCCATGAATTTGATCAAATTGAGTACCTTGGCTTGCATTTTGGTACTTCGATCAGTCTTTCAGATCGCAAGAGTATTCAGAACCGATTACAATCAATCCTGTCGCAATACCCTTGTGATGCGCAAGTGATGAACCCCTACCTAAGTCAGATTCTAGGGGATCAAGCGGTCTGTATGATTCTGATAGAAAGTGATAAAAAACATGAGTTCTAAGCAACCTATTGCCATTGTCACCGATAGCACAGCCGACATCCCAGATGAACTCCTTGCAGAGTATGAGATTCACATGGTTAACAACTATGTCATCATTGGAGGAAAAAGCTTAGAAGACCGCAAAGACATCTCGCGAGAAGAGTTCTATACTACCCTGCCAAATCTGAAAGACTTCCCCACCACCGCAACTGCCCCTGCAGGCATTTACCAGGCACTTTACGAACGATTGCTCTCCCAAGGGAAGGAATTCATCCTGTCTATTCACACATCTGGTCGGTTGAGTGGTATTTTGAACGCAGCCTCAATCGCCGCAAACGCGTTTGCCGAACGCGTCAAAGTGATCGATAGCCTCAGCGTCAGTATGGGATTAGGCTTCCAAGTGCTTGCTGCGGCAGAGGCGGCCCGGGAAGGTGCCAGTGTCGAGGCAATCCTGGGAAGGTTGGCTGAACTGCGCAAACGGATTAAGTTGGTCGCCATGCTTGACACGTTAGAATACATCCATCGCAGCGGACGAGTATCTTGGGCAAAAGCGCGCTTGGGAGAAATCTTGCGTATCAAACCCTTCCTAGAGGTCTTAAACGGACAAGTGCTCAGCTTGGGCGAATCGCGGACCTATCAAAAAGGTTTTCAACGCATGGTTGAACTCTTACGGCGTTTCAGCCCGTTTGAAAAGATTGCGATTATGCACACCAACGCAGAAGACCGCGCCCGTCAGTTGATCGAAGAGGTGCAAGATATCCTTCCTACCCAGATTTTCACTGTGAATGTGACAACAGTGATCGGCTCTCATGTTGGTCCAAACGGATTAGGTTTTACCGCAATTCTCAAATCATCTTAATTGGCTGGTAAAATTATCCGTGATGAAGCCTTCAATCCAGAAATTGTTTAACATCTTCCGTATCGAAGTCGAAAACAATTTTTTTAATCGAGCAGTCATTGGTGGGCTTGACCGCATTTTAGAGCGTTGGACTACAGAGGCTCACCAAGAGCAACTTCCCGGTCAAATCATCCAGGCAGTGCAAAAATGCCTACAGCTTTATCCTAGGCTAACTGTTGAAGAACGCGCTCGGGAAATAGAGTGTCTTTGGAAGACATTGCAAAGTACTTTCGAGGATATCCCATCATTGCCTGCGGCTGCCGTTGAGTCTGCGGCAAAATCCACAGCCGAGAAGAAACCCCAACCCAAACCCACACCCTCAAGAGAGTCAATCGCCACAATTGACGGAGCCTTAGATCTCAAAGCATTGCAAGCTTCAATCAAAGTCCTGCCCGGCATTGGTCAGAAATACGCCAATGTACTCAGTAAACTAGGGTTATACACACTGGAAGATTTGTTGTACTATTTTCCCCGCCGCTATGATGACTATTCAAACCTTAAGCCAATTCATAGTCTCATGTACGGGGAGGAAGTAACAGTAATTGGCGTCATCCAATCGGTCACCGAACGAAAATCTGCTACCAAGCGTTCAATTGTCGAAGCTATTCTTACTGACGGAACCGGCAGTATTCGAATTACAATCTTCAATCAACCGTGGCAAGCCCAAAAGTTACAAATTGGAGAGCCCTACGCGGTTGCCGGTCGGATTGACCAATTCTTAGGTCGCCTAGTTTTTGTCAACCCCGAAATTGAACCCATCGACAAAGAACTATTACACAGTGGGCGAATTGTTCCCGTTTATCGCCTTACCGAAAACATCACTCAACGCTGGCTGCGGCGTACGATCAAACAAGTTGTCGATCGCTATGCACCGAAATTGGTCGATTACATGCCGCTCTCCATTCGACAGTCTGCGCAGTTGATGGAACTATCCAAGGCTGTCTATCAAGCACATTTTCCCGATTCAACCGAAAACCTCGAACGAGCCCGGTACCGCCTAGCCTTTGACGAGATCTTTTTCTTGCAAATGGGGGTTCTACGCCAGAAGTATGAATGGCAGCAGCGTCCCGGGCGCCCCTTTCATCCTCCCGAAGGT
>JAOAHK010000093.1 GCA_026415275.1 Anaerolineales bacterium | reverse complement strand
CGATTTTTCCGTTTCGCTGATCGAGTGTAACACCCAAACCGCTTGATGGCTTCTCCCACCTCATTTATTGGAGACTCACCAATAAGAAGTCTCGCCATCGAGTCAGACTTCTTTGACGCAAGAGCTCACTTTACTACTTCTTCATTTGGTTGAAAATGCTTCCACCCTCCCAAAAGCGTAATCATCCCATATTTTTCTCGAATTTTATTATTGCGATTGATCACGCGGATGGCGTGATTTCGGTCGTGATAATCAAACATCTCATTATCCTGCCAGTTATGCACCGCCACGCTCACCCGATACAACCCCTCCAGCAAAGGCAAGCGATCGACCTCGTAGAGCACCCAACCTTTGCCTTCCACCCGCCCGAGATCTAAGCCGGCAAACTGCGTGTTCGGGCCGGTGATATGGGTGCCATCATTGTGATGAATCGCCATGCCAAAGACCGGCGAATCAATCGGTACGTGAGCTTCGTATTCCATGCGCAGGGCGAAGTAATCACCCGTTTGAAAGATATTCTTTGGTTGCCCAAACTCGTCCAGGAATTCTACTTTGGTAATTTCAATTTTGCGGTTGCCCCAGCGCCAGGGTTGTTCTGCGGTCTGTGCTTCTGCAAGGCGCGCTTCTTCCCGCTGGCGAATGCGCCCTAAATAGCGATCCACCACTTGGGCGGCACTCCCGGTGGCAACAATCTGCCCATGGCTGAGGAAGATCGCCCGCTGACACATCGTCTCCACCCGCGCAATGTCGTGGGTGACTAATAAAATGGTCGTTCCCTGTGCCTGAAAGCTCTGGATGCGTTCAAAAGAGCGGGTTTGAAATTCGGTGTCCCCCACGCTGAGTATTTCATCAACGATCAAGATTTCCGGTCGCTCGTCAGTCGCTACGGCAAAGCCTAACCGAGCCACCATGCCCGATGAGTAGGTGCGTAGGGGAGCATCGATGAAATCGCCTAAGCCAGCGAACTCAACGATGCGATCGATGCGCTTTTCCATCTCGCGCTTGGAGAAGCCTAAGATAGCCCCATTCAGGAAAATATTCTCTCGCCCGGTCAGCTCAAAATCGAACCCTGCGCCGAGTTCGAGCAACGGCGCGACTTTGCCCACCACGCGTACCCGCCCTTTGGTCGGGCGCAGCACGCGGGAAACCACTTTCAACAAGGTGCTCTTTCCCGCTCCATTGGGTCCGATAATGCCAAACACCTCGCCGGGATACACCTCTATATTGATATTCTGCAACGCCCAAAAGGTCTGTTGTCTGATTTGCCCGCGCAAGGTGCGAATGACATACTCCTTCAGCGTCGGGATTTTCTCGCTGGGCAGGCGATAACGAACGCCGACATCGTTTAGGACGATGATGGGCAATGTACTTGATTGCACAGTTGGAAGGTCAGATACGGTAGGCAAATTCGTCCACCTTGCGGGTAAAGATCAGCCAACCGGCGAAAAGTGTGATCAGAGCTAGCGAGAACGCTGCCCCCCATAAAGTTGGAGATGGCATGATCCCCTCGTAAATAATCAGGCGAAAGATTTGTAATAGGTACAATAATGGATTCAAGCGAAAAAAGGGCAAAAAACGCTCAGGAATAATACTCAGCGGATAGATGATCGGCGTCAGATAAAACCAGACCAATAGCAACACATTGAAAATATAAACCAAATCTACAAAGAACACCGCCAAGGTGGATAACAACAGCCCTATCCCTAACGTAAACATCGCTAGAATCAGGATAGCTAGGGGAAGTGCCAGCAGGTTCAGCGTGAAGGGATGGCGTAAGATCAACATGATGATGCCAAGCGGAATAAGTGCCAAAAGATAGTTGATCAATCCATTCCCGACTACTGCTACAGCGAAAATGGTGCGCGGGATATAAATGCGCTTGAGGAGACTGCTGCCCCACACGAGCGTATCCATAGCGTCCATAGTTGATTGAGCAAAAAAATTCCAAAACAGCAAACCGCTGAGGATATAGACTGCATAATTAGGCAGGTTAAAACGAAAGATCTGCGAAAAAACAATGGTTAGCACCAACGTATTCAACAAAGGATTGAGCAGAGTCCAAACCACCCCTAAAACCGAGCGTTTATAGCGCGTTTTGATGCGATTGATGATTAACAATTGCAGTAAATCACGATAGCGCCAAAGTTCAAAAACCTCATCGATCGCCGGATCGCGCAGGGAGGCAGTATCGTATATCCAGCGGTTTTGGGTACTCTTTTGCAGGTTCAACATCTTTTTCCGAGATTCCTGATCCTCAATTATAACCATCTATTGTGGATTGGGTATTCCAAAATTCTATAAATTGAAAATGAACTGAGGAACTGTTTATTTCTTGCTTATCGCAAAACAATAAGGTGTGAGGACATTTAAGGTGAGATTGAAGACGGGAAACTTATCTCCAACCATCGTTATTTTACAGGATTAGCCCGCTCCCTGTCGAACTCTTGCTAACCCTTTGGATGAGCGTCATAATTTGAGGATGACCTCTGTCACTTGCAAATTCTCCAAAAATAATCTAATATATATGAGATAAATTGTATCTAGATAACCTAAAAGGGAGCAGGTGAAATGCAAATTACGCGACAAGCCGATTACGCCGTTCGAGCGGTGACTTTTCTAGCCCGTCTTGGCGCCGATCATCGGGCAGCTACCAGTACTATTGCCCAAGAACAACAGATTCCACCTTCTTTTTTGGCAAAGATTGTATCCCAATTATCGGTAGCAGGCTTATTGACCACTTCGCGTGGAGCGAGAGGTGGGGTCTCGCTGGCGCGGCCGCCTAAAGATATCTCCCTTCTCGAAGTGGTTGAAGCCATTGATGGCCCGATTATGCTCAACGAATGCGTTGGGGATAGCGGCACCTGCAAATTCATCGATGATTGCCCGATGCACCCGGTGTGGTGTGAAGCACAATATGAATTGGTACAAAAACTGAAAAACACAACCTTTGACAAAGTTGTTAACGGCGGCAACAAATAACCGTTTTTGATAGAATTCGGCAGGGAGGCAGGTGAGGAGCTTCGGGCTCCTGCGGTGAGGATGTTTTAATTTGGGTGTGGAGACTCAAAAGGTGACCGGCTTCGTTTCGCCGGTCACCTTTTGACTTTCTAAGGTGTATATTCCTCGCTGCGATAAACTTCTTTTCCTTCAAAATAAGTCAGAAATACTTTTGTGTTATGGATTTCTGATGCTGGAATTTGAAGGATATTCTGACTTAGAACAATGAAATCGGCCTTTTTGCCCACCTCGATTGATCCAATTTGGTCATCCAGGAAGGTGGCATAGGCGCCGTTGATGGTGAAACTAGCAATCATTTGCTCGACAGTTACCCGCTCTTGAGGGGTAAGTGGCGTTTCAAAATCGGCGCCAACATAAATGTCGCCTAGTCCTTGCGGAACGGTGCGGGTCACCCCAATTTCGATGGCAATAAAGGGGTTGGGAGGCCAGGAAACAGGGTAATCGGAGGCTGAAGCAACGACAATGCCCTTATCGAAGAAAGTCTTCATCGGATATTGGCGATCGGCGCGCGCTTGACCGACATACTCAACCGCCTGGGTATAGTAGGTATCGATGACAACCCAATAAGGTTGAGGCACGGCAACCACGCCTAGCTCCGCCATGCGGTCAATATCCGCCGGGTTGACCAATTGCAAGTGGGTGATGATGTTGCGGGAATCGCGTTGCCCGTTTTGTTGGCGGGCGTAGGCAAAACCGTCGAGGGTGATGCGCGTCGCAGCATCTCCAATCGAGTGAACATGAATCTGGATGCCTGCTCGGTCGAGCGCGGCGCAAACCTCGTTATATTTCTGAGGGTCCCACAGCAACTCACCCCGCGAGTTGGGAATGTGCAGATAGGGTTCTTCAAGGTAAGCCGTGCTTCCCTCCAATACACCATCCATAAAGATTTTTGCCCCGATGATCTCGAAATAACCGCCTTTCTCTTTTTCAATCAATTGTTTGATCTCATCCACTTTGGAGAGCGCATCTTCGGGGTTCATCCCCGCCGCGGTGGGAAAACGAATGGTCATTTTGCCCGAAGCATCAAAGTCGTGCAGGGCTTTGAGCGCATCTCCCAGTCCGCCAGGTAACGAGGGGATATAGACAGTAGTAATTCCTAAGGAGTGGGCAAAATCTTGGAAGTACTCCAAACCTTCCAAATATTGTTCTACCGTGTAGGGGGGAATCACATCTGCGACCAAGTCCATTGCGGTTTCACGCAGTGTTCCACTCGGATTGCCGTTGGCATCCCGTTCGATCACTCCCCCTTCGGGATCGGGAGTATCCTTGGTAATGCCAGCCATTTCGAGAGCTTTGCTGTTCACCCAAACGCTGTGATAATCTTCGGAATACAGCACCGCCGGAATGTCTGGCACGACTGCATCAAGCATTGCCGTCGTTGGCCCTTTTGCGCCGAAGACATTGTTAACCCACCCCGCACCTTGCAAAGCTTTCAAATCTGGGTTTTCGGCAAGGAAGTCGCGGATTGTCTGCTGGTATTTTTCTACGGAGTCGATGCCATATAGGGACACTTCGTAGATGTCTGAGACGCCCGAAGTGGCATGAGCGTGGCTATCGACGAAGGCTGGCAATACCATGCGCCCTTCCAAATCGATGACTTGCGTGTTGGTGCCAATATAAGCCTGGACACCCTCGTTGTCGCCAACATAGATGAATTTATCCCCCTTTACGGCGATGGCTTCGGCAACCGTGCGGTTTTGGTCTACGGTATAGATAAAGCCATCTTGGAAGACGAGATCGGCTGCTTCAGCGGCTTGCACACCGCCAAGCGGAGTGGGGGTTAGGGTGACGATGGGTTTAGTGGGGGGAATTTCGGTCGGTGGAGGTAGGGTGGTCGGTTCGGGCGGAGGCGGAGTGGACGGTGGCGGAGTAGCCGTTTGGCAAGAGGCGAGGATGAGACTCAGGAACAGAAGGATGGACAAAAATGGGGATGGTTTCATCGGGTTCTCCTCTCTCTATAAAATTGTAAGAATCGGCAAATATTTCCCAAAACTATCGCCGATAGTGACTATTATGAATGTATTATAACCTCGTTTCATAAGTTTGGAAACAACCGTATTTGAAACACGCAAGGGACCTCTGTGGCACAACTTGATCGGTTGTTGATGAATGAGTATTTGTGAAGTCAAATGCCGAGCCTCGATGCTTTTGGGTTGAAAAAATCTAGTTTTCCTTGCTTTGACCATGTATAATGAGCATGTTCCCAGAAAGGTTGCAGAGAGACAACTGCACCGACCGGGGCTTTTCTAACAAATGTCTGAAATTATTGGAGGGCATCATGCGCACAATCCGACTATTGATGGTAGGGTTAGGGAATGTAGGGCAAGGTTTCTTGACCATCCTCAGCGAACAAAAGCAATCTCTTGAGACTCACTACGGGCTCAATATTTCCGTGGTAGGCGTCAATGACCTCCGCATGGGTAGTTTAGCCGACTCCAAGGGGATACCCATACAGAATTTGCTTGCAGCAGCAGCAAAAGGGGATTTGAGCACCTTGTCCGCCGAGCAGAAGGGTTTCACTGTTGAGGAGATGCTTGATTTGGTCGATTACGATGGTTTGGTTGAGGCAAGTTATACCAACCTGCAAACCGGCGAGCCGGCAACCAACTATATTCGCAAAGCTTTAGCCTCCGGCAAACATGTTGTCACAACCAACAAGGGCCCGATTGCTCTGCACTATGCCGAATTGCAGGCTTTAGCCAAACAAAATGGTGTGCAAATTGGTTTTGAAGGGACGGTGATGAGCGGCACGCCGACCCTGTTCTTGGGGATGAATTGGTTAAGGGCGGCTGAAATTCAGCGCATTCAGGGTATTTTCAATGGCACAACCAATTTCATCTTAACCAAGATGGAAGAGGGAAAAGAATACGCCGAAGCTCTGGCAGAGGCGCAACGCTTGGGATATGCCGAAGCTGATCCGACTGGGGATGTCGAAGGATATGACGCCGCTGGCAAAGTCGTCATCCTCGCCAACGTCCTAATGGGCAAATCGATTGCCATGAGTGATGTGGATCGGCAAGGAATTACTCACCTAACCTCTACTGACATTCAAAATGCCCAGAGAGAAGGCAAACGTTGGAAGTTAATCGGAACAATTGAAATGGTGGAGGGTACAATTAAAGCGAGTGTGAAACCGCTCATGCTACCCCTATCGAATCCCCTAGCTCAGGTGATGGGGGCGACCAACGCCGTTACCTATACGACCCGCTATCTAGGCGAGGTCACTTTGGTTGGAGCAGGGGCTGGTCGCCTTGAAACCGGGTATGCCTTATTGGCCGACCTGCTCTCGATTTACCGAAAAAATTGAGATTTCATCTTTCCAGAAAGGACCAGAAATGACCGAACGCAAGAAAATTACCCTTCCTTATCTCTTCCAAAAAGCGCAAGAAGGAGAGCCGATCAGTTGGTTGACTTGTTATGATTACCCCACCGCCTATTTGCAAGAACAAGCCGGAGTGGAAATGATTTTGGTGGGCGATAGCCTCGGCATGACCATGTTGGGTTACGATACCACCTTGCCGGTCACGATGGACGACATGATCCGTCACGCTGCGGCTGTGCGCCGCGGCGCACCGACTGCTTTCGTGGTTGGGGATATGCCCTATATGTCCTACCAACCTAGTGATGAAATTGCTGTCAAAAACGCTGGGCGATTTATGGCCGAGGCGGGTTGCGATGCGATCAAGCTCGAAGGCGGGCAAGCTATGGCGCCGCGCATTCGCGCCATTGTCGATGCCGGCATTCCAGCCATTGGGCATCTTGGTTTAACCCCCCAATCGGTGTCTGCTCTTGGAGGCTTCCGGCTACAAGGAAAATCGGCTGTGCTAGCGAAGAAGATCGTGGATGATGCCAAAGCGTTGGAAGAAGCCGGGGCGTTTGCGATCTTGTTGGAGATGGTGCCCGATCGTTTGTGTAAGATCATTACGGAACGAGCGAAGAATACTTTGATCTTCTCTCTAGGATCGGGTCCACATGCCCACGGGCAGTTGTTGATTTACCATGACATGTTCGGTTTGTATCCCAAATTCAAACCGAAAATGGCAAAAGTGTTTGGCAATGCTGGAGAAGTGATCCTAAACGGCTTGAAGCAATATGTCAGCGAGGTGAAATCACAAACCTTCCCCGCGCCGGAAAACTGGTTTGGCATGCCGGAGCAGGAATATGAAGAGTTGCTCAAGATGCTAGGGGAGTGAGTGTTGGCTCAAAAAGAGAGGCTCTTTGAATTTGCCGGGCGGACTGCCCATCTACGGCCGGAAGGGGCGTATTATGTCCTCGGGCGCGCCCTGCAGATGGAGAAAGAAGGTCGGGAGATCATCCATTTTGAGATCGGTCAACCTGATTTCCCGACCTTTGAGAACATCTGCGAGGCGGGGATCGGAGCCATTCGCAGGGGCAAAACGCGCTACACTCCACCGGCGGGCATGATGGAATTGCGCGAAGCGATCGCCGCCGATGCCGGTCAGCGGCGGGGAATTTCGATCTTCCCTGAAGAAGTGGTGGTCAGCCCAGGTGGGAAACCCAATCTTTTCTTCCCTACATTAGCCTTAGTCGAGGAGGGGGATGAAGTGATTTATCCTGATCCGGGTTTTCCCACTTATCAGGCGATGATTCAAGTGGCGGGAGGTATTCCTGTCCCTGTTCCCCTCCTAGAGGAAAACGATTTCTCGTTCGACTTGGAGATTTTTGACCGCTTGATCAACCCGCGCACGAAATTGATTATCCTGAACTCGCCCAGCAATCCCACCGGTGGGGTTTTGGATGAAGCAGCTTTGCAACATATTGCCGAACAAGCCCAACGCTACGATTGCTGGGTGATGTCGGATGAAATCTATGCCCGTTTGGTCTATGATGGGCAGAAGGCTCCTTCCATTGCTGCTCTGCCGGGCATGAAAGAGCGCACGATCATCGTTGATGGCTTCTCCAAGACCTATTAATCAAAGAGTAGCAGTGAGAATGTCATGGCTGTTGGAAAATTTACTTGCAAGCTGTGAGACTTGCAACGCCTTTGTTGAACTTGATTGGTATATATCAGATGACACGGTAGTTAGACCAGACC
>JAOAHK010000092.1 GCA_026415275.1 Anaerolineales bacterium | reverse complement strand
AGATGTGTATAAGAGACAGTTACAAATCCATCCCGATGCAAATCAAAAGGCCGAGAAGCGCGTGGTGGATCGTCGTTGCGCGTGGAAAGTGCGCCCATCACACTCATCCCAGCCATAGCGACAGGCAAAATTGCAGCTTCGCTACCTCCAGCAAGCATTACATCGGCTTGTCCACGGCGGATCATCTCTGTGGCTTCGCCGATAGCGTTATTTCCAGTCGCACAGGCGGTGATCACGGCTAAATTAGGACCGCGCAGACCGTAATAAATCGCAACCATGCTGCCGGCGCTATCGGGTAACATCATGGGGACAAGGAAGGGACTCACGCGATTCGGACCTCTTTCTTGAAACACCTGAACTTGTTCGATTAGGGTGTGAATTCCGCCAATGCCGGTGCCAATCACAACACCAATACGGTCACGGTTTTGGTTGTCGATGGTCAGATTTGCTTGCTGGAGAGCCTGTTGAGCAGAAGCCAGCGCAAATTGGGTATAGCGGTCCATTTTGCGAGCTTCTCGATTGCCAAACAAAGTTGCGGCGTCAAAGTTCTTAACCTCGGCAGCAATTTTTGATTTGTGTTCACTGGGATCAAATTGAGTAATCGGACCAATGCCGGAAATCCCTTTGGAGATCGACTCCCAGAGCGAGGGAATATTATTTCCAACTGGGCTGATGCACCCTAAACCAGTTACAACGACCCGCCGGCGCATAATAACCTCCAAAAAAGACAGGGTTTGACATTTTCTGTATGCTTAACCCCTATTATTGGAAATCGATGTGTGATTACTCAAAGGGAAAGATAGATCTTGACCCTCTGAAGAGAAATCATGAATGTCACTCTACAGCGATTGATTTTGGACGATCTGGCGAAGATGGATGCGATCATGAGAGGCGATAATCCCAACCAACTCTTGCAGGGTTGTGGGTCCGAAGATTGCATGGCGGACTTTTTGCCTCCAGGTATCCTGGGGTAATTTTTTTAGAATGTCAAGCAATTCTAGGCGCGCTTTGATAAACTCACTCAATGCTCTTTCGCCACTCTGTTCTCGATACTTTCGTTGTTCAGCCCATGGATCGGTGTCAATTCCAGCGATAAACGCATTCTGGGTTTCTATGGCTTTGCGGATGCGAGGAAGATTGACTTCAATTTCCACGTCTCGTAGATGACACAAGATTTCTGTTTGACACCACTCGCTTTCCTGGGGACGTATGTTCCAGCGCTCGATTGGGAGGTTGTTGCAGAGCATGGGTAAAGCAGCCGGAGTGGATTTCAAAATGGCGAGAATGGATTCTACCGAGGTGAATGTGGGCAGAAACTTTTCATCTGGGTTTTGATCGATCCAAACTATCACGTCTTGTAATTTTCCCCCCATAGAGTCAACCTGCTCAGGGTTGGCAGCAACGAGAAAGGTTGGAATGCCCACTTTTTTAGCTGGGAGGATGTCCATCTCTAGGTCATTACCCACCATAACCACCCCTTGTTCTCGCCAGCCTGTGCGCGCTAAAAGCTCCATGAAGAAGGTTGGATTCGGTTTGGCGAAATGAAAGGTTTCGTAGGAGGCAATCACCTTGAAAGAAGGAATTGCTTCTTCTAATCCTGCCCATCTAAGACGATGCAAGTTGGCAAGAAGTGGAAACAGAGGGTTTGTTGCCAGTATCAGGTCGTAGTTTCTATTTATAGCTTCTTTCACGAGTTCTACAGCCCCGGGCATTGGACGGGTCAATCCTTGTAATTGTGTAAAATGGTTTTGATAGAAATCTTCGATCTCAAAATGCACCTGACTTTCTTCAATCCCCAAGGCTGGGTAGAAAGCCTGATCAAAGGTCTGCTTAAGTGTCCGATCGGGGCAATCGTTCAAGAGCATGATTTGAGTTGCCCGTAGCAGTTGTTTGACCAAATGGTCAGGCGAGATCTTCTCGGCAAGGCGTTTGGAAAGCGCCTCAAGATAGGCTGGGATAAAGGTCTCCATATTGTTTTGGAGCAATGTGTCATCAAGGTCAAGAAGCAGCGTCAGCGTCATTGTCTTCTCCTGGCAAAGCAAAGGGCAACGGATGACATTCACCACAGCCGACATAGGGTTCTGGGACAAGTCGTTCTGTCTTCGTGCAATAGGCAATCACTTGCACTTGTTGTCTAAGAAAAGGAAAGGGTCTCGTCAGGCGCGGTTTCAACTCCAGATAAGAACATGCATTTGCCTGCCGAATTTCTGGAACTGGACAAGTCTGACACAGGCTAGGTTTCCAAGGTAGAGGTGGTAAGGCTGCACTGAGCAGGCGGCATTCCTCGACCTTGCGCCCGCGATAGTAATCCCCATAAAAATGGGGGCATTCTTTGCCAGCGGGAGTTTTCATTATACCCGTGTCACATAAGCGCCGCTGCGGGTGTCAATTCGAATCCTATCGCCCACTTCAACAAAATTTGGCACTTGAACTTGCAAGCCGGTCTCCGTGGTTACCCGTTTAGTCACACCCGTTGCGGTATCACCACGCACGGCGACCTCAGCTTCGGTCACGACCAAATCTACGGTGACGGGTAACTCAATATCAATCGGTTCGCCATTGTAAAAGGTTAATTTCAGTTCAAGTCCCTCTTTCAGGTAGCCAGCGTTCTCGCCGATTACTTCTGCAGGAATAGCAGGTTGATCATAGGTATCTGTATCCATGAAATGATACAAGCTGCCATCAAAATAAAGGAATTGAACATTGTGATAGTCCAAGCGAATATCTTGTACACGATCACCGGAGATGAATGTTTTTTCAAGAGTGGCACCGGTGCGGAGGTCGCGGGCTTTAACGCGAATAGTAGCTTTTCCCCGACCGGGTTTGTGGTGTTCGTATTCTAGCACTTTGTATAAATTGCCGTCTAACTCAAAAGTAACACCTTTGCGCAGGTCATTAACATCTATCATAGAACGCCTTTCTAAAAAGTGTAGAATTTTGCGTGATTATATTCCACCCTGATAGGCATGGCAAGAGTCAATCGGCGGTAAAGGGTACTATTAGGACATGTCCCTTATTACCGAGTGCGGTTGCTCTCATTGTATTTAGGAATATGGTAAACTATCCCTGAAGCGATGCTTCGAGTAGGAAAAGAAAAAAATGAAGAAAAAGATCGTTTATATCGAAGATGAGCCAGAGATGATCGACCTCGTGCGGCTAATCTTGGGCCGTAAAGGGTATGAAGTGGTTGGAGCCAATGGAGGTAGGGAGGGGATGCGCATCATTCAAACCGAGCAGCCAGATTTGGTTTTGCTTGATTTGATGATGCCCGATATGGACGGTTGGGATGTTTATCACCAACTGCGCGCCGATGAACGCACAAAATCTTTGCCGGTGATTGTGATCACTGCTCGAGCGCAGAACATTGACCGCGTGTTGGGATTGGAAATCGCCAAGGTGGATGACTACCTTGCTAAACCCTTTACGCCGCAAGAGCTTTTAGAAAGCATTGCAAAGATTTTTACTGGCAGCGATACGACTGTTGAAGCATAAACCCGATGAAAAATGGCTTGTGGGTGCAGGTTAGATCAGCTCAGAAACCCATTGATCCTCCTCTATTCCTGAAAGTCTGTGGTACGTTTAGCTCACGTTTGCGCGGCTTTCTTTTCTCTCCTCCGCCATCTTTCGATCGGGGATTATTGTTTTGGTATTCTCGGCCGAGTCGTTGGGATAGCGGAATTCACATGTTGGGTGTACCTTTTCCCTTAGCGGCGATCTGGCTTGATGACCAGCGAGTTGTTATTGACAGACGCATTGCGCATCCATGGCAAATTGCGCTGATCCCCCAGAAGGAAGCCCAATATGTGATTGAATGTCATCCACAACGGCTGAAGGATTTTCCGATTGGGTTAACCTTGGACTTTCTTGAAAAATAGGTACTCGGGATATGTTGTGGAAATTGATGCGTGGATTTCTGCTTTTGATCGTTTTGCTATTTCCCCTGTGGGCGGTACAAGCTCAGAGCGATACGGATACAGCTACGTATCTTGTTCAGGCAGGTGACTCCTTATGGAGTATAGCCCAGCGGTTTCGGGTTTCAGTGACGGAATTGGCTGCTGTGAACAATCTTCAAAATCCCAATCAATTGGTGGTTGGGATGGAATTGACGATCCCTGCGATTGAGGGGTATCGTGGCCGATTAACGAGCTTACCCTTAACGTACGGTGAAAGCATTCAATGGATCAGCCGCAAGTATCAAATTTCGGTTGAGCAAATAATCCGCTTCAACCATATTATTTCCCCAAATGAACTCTACGCCGGGGCTCCGTTGGTTTTGCCTGAGGAGCAAATTGCCACTGTTCCCCTGCCCTGTTTTTCTATGCCTGAGGAGATGACACCGTTAGAAGTTTCTATTCTAATGCAAACCAATCCTTGGCAGATCGCTGCGCAAAATCAGCTTACCCAAACCATTCAATTGCTACCCGGTGAGCCGTATCTTGGGCTGGCTGAAACTCACGGTGAAACAATAAAGAACCTTGTTTGCCCTTTTGCTGAGATCAAGCTGTCTCCAACCCGCTTTTTGCAGGGGAAGACTGCGGTGGTACGACTCCAGGGCAAAGCGGCAATGAACTTGCAAGTAAGTTTTATGGGGCGAGATATTCCATTGATAGAAGAAGCGCCAGAAACATATGTTGTTCTGCTTGGCGTCCATGCTATGGCTGATCCTGGCTTGTATCCGCTGGAAATTTATCTTCTCTCGGGTGGAACGGTGCAATATGCTTTATCTCAGATGGTCAATGTGGGTAAGGTAGATTATCCATATGACAATCCCCTCACGGTTGATCCAGAGACGATTGACCCAGCAGTGACTGAACCAGAAAATGAACTCTGGGCATCTTATGCTCAGACCTTCACACCCCAAAAATACTGGCAAGGTGAGTTTGTCTTTCCTTCTCCCCTTTCTAAGGATTATTGTCTTAGCTCAGGAGATTGTTGGTCTTCGCGCTTTGGCAATCGCCGTTCCTATAATGGCGGAACGTACGATTATTTTCACACTGGTTTGGATATTGTTGGCAAAGAAGGGGTAGAAATTTATGCTCCCGCAGATGGTGTGGTGGTCTTCGCCGGGCCGCTGACTGTGCGCGGTAATGCAACCATGATTGACCATGGCTGGGGGGTTTACACAGGTTATTATCATCAAAAGGAAGTTTATGTTCAGGTTGGAGACCGCGTCCAAGCTGGACAGGTCATCGGTTTAGTGGGAGCCACTGGGCGGTCTCAGGGCCCCCATCTCCATTTTGAGGTATGGGTTAATGGAGTGCAGGTCGATCCGCTTGATTGGCTCACTCAAGCATTCCCTTGATTTAGGGGGAATTCATCATCTTCATGTTCGGGTTGTTCTCTCTCGTTCGACTCCAACTCAAGTAATAGGGAGTCAAGGAGTTCTTTTGCTTGGGAATAATCTTTTTGAGTGACGATGATCTCCATTTCAGAAAGCTTTCCTATATTGACTGGATAGATGTGTTGCCCAACTGCTTCTTGAGAGAGATAAGCAGGGATATGATTCTCTTGCAGAATCTCGAGAATAAAATTGCACAGAATCGGATTATTTGAACGATAAAGCACGACCCCTTGCGATGGATGTAAGAGTTTTTTAAAAAAATTGGGAAAGCGGAAAGATTGACTCATGGATAGAGTATAATTAATTTTTGGGAAAATTGAAATACAATTTTGAGACATAGATAAGGCAAGTTGGAGATGGTTATTGCGTCGACTACCCTACAAGAGGATTATTGGGAGTTCTTTGAACTGCGCGATCAGGACATTGAGTATTTGTATAATTATTTATTAGAGAACGAAACGCCCTTAACCACAGCAGAGCTCCTATCCGTGTTGTTGGATGAGCGCATTCGTCAAGGAAAGATTGCTCGAGATTTGGAGCGCAGTCAGGGGTGTGATCCTTACCTCCCTAAGGGACAATACCATGAAGGGCAAGAATTGGTTTTTCCCCACTTGGGATGGCGGAAGGGAAAGGTTATCCATGTCCGTCCTGGACGCAATCCCGATTTAGGTCCCTTTGAAGTCATTCGGGTACAATTCAGCCAGGGTGAGACGCGCGAATTTGCGGCTGGCTTAGAAAACCATGTCCTAAATAAGCCACCTGAAGTTGAAGCGGAAGACGACAAATTTGATAAGCAAGCCATACTCGAAACGTATGGAGACCTTCTCAGCCGGCGGTTAGAAGAAGGTTTGCGCGCCCATTCTGATTTTGTTCAGATTGCTGGGCGATGGTTCCCCCGCGCGCTTTTAGTGGACATCAACGCTGGGCACCTCAATCTAGCGGAAGCGGTTTTGGATATGTCTGGTGGGGGTCCACTGCCAACGATTAAGCTGTTAGAACAAATTGAATTGCAGAGCAATGTCAATCCAAAATTGCTTGAATTTTCGATGGATTATGCTCTGCAAGAAGACGATCGTTTCGATGAAGTTGGAGCTGCAGGCGAAGTTCTGTGGTTTCTCAAACGCTTAGAGCCGGCAGCGGTTCTAGAACCACCTCTGCACCTAAAATATCATCCGATTGAAGAAGATCGTTCACTTTTTACGGATGAAATGCTTCGTTTAGAAGCGAGTTTGCAGGATGAATTGTCGCCGCCTCCTGAACGGCTAACCAAAGTAGATGAAGCGCAGATTTGTTTGATTTATCCACATTGGAGGGAAGGCACCTTACCGCTATCAGCTCAAACTCGACTTCTCTTTCCCACAGCATATGAGGCACCACGCATTCGTTTCACCATCGTAGATGGAGAGACCAACGAACGTTTTCCGGCTTGGGTGGTACGCACACATGGGTATGTCTATGGACTCAAGGAATGGTATGAGAAGCGAGGATTGATTCCAGGAAGTTATATAAAGGTGCAACGCAGCAAGAAGGCAGGAGAAGTCATCCTCACTCGGTTGGCGCGTCGCCCAGGGCGGGAATATGTGCGTACAGTTCTGGTAGGTTCTGACGGTGGGATTGTGTTTGCGACGTTGAAGCACAACGTGACTACCCAGTTTGATGAGCGAATGGCAATTGTTGTTCCCGATGTTGAGGGTGTCGATCACGCATGGGACAAGGTGATCAAAGAACGTATTCCATTTGAAAAGACGGTTGTTAGTATGTTTCGCGAGTTGGCTAAGCTGAATCAGCAAGGGCTTGCTCATGCCAGCGAACTGTACGCAGCCGTCAATCTTGTGCGTCGTTGTCCGCCAGGACCCATCCTTTCTTTGATAAATTCCCGTCCGTGGTTTGTACACGTTGGCGATCAGCATTATCGGTACACAGAAAATGACGAATAATCATTTCGCAAGGAGGAAAATTGGCTGATCTAAAACGTCCATTAATTTCGAAACCAACCCTTCATACTCGCTTTCATATTGACTATGAATGGTGGCGGCAGAACGATCGCGATTGGCACGTCTACCTTTACAATATCTTATGGGCGGATAACCAGAAACTCTTTGGCGAAGGATTGGGGGAGCAGTTTATTGATTGGGTTGATCCACAAACCGCTGAAGTTCAACCAGTGAATGGTTTGCAGCATGTCGTGATTGAACATTGTGCCAAGCAACCCGAATTTTTGGCGCCTGGTGTTCCTCTGGTGGATTTGATCTTTCGTGTGTTTCTGGCGAATGGTAACACACCGCTGACCCCGCTAGAATTGAGCGAGCGGTTGGGAAAACCTGCTCAAACCATTCTAAGTGTGCTATCCGGCAGCCGAGTCTATCGCGGTCTGCGTCCGGTTGTGGAGACATAACGCCCCAGTAGCTCAATGGACAGAGCAGTAGCCTTCTAAGCTAACGGTTGTGGGTTCGCCTTAAAGATACCGCCATATATGGCTATAATACGGCTTAGGTACTCGAAAATCACAAAATATAGGAGTACCTATGAACGAAATAACCCCCTCGCGACCATTAGCTCTCAAATCTAATTATTTTAAGATTGCCTCCATCCCTCTCTTGGACGCTTGGTCGGATTTCATCCTCTCCCGTCAAGCTAAGCAATGTACCCCGCAAACTCTACGCAATTACCAAGTCCTCTTGGGTCGCTTTATCCATTGGCTGGAAAGCGAACAGGGCCTGTCTCTTATACACA
>JAOAHK010000091.1 GCA_026415275.1 Anaerolineales bacterium | reverse complement strand
CAATCTAGGATAGGATGAACTCTTGAGTATGTACCGCCGCAAAGTCAAGTGATTTTTGGGATGGCTCCGCTGCTTGGTGAAAATGGTGCAAGTTAAGGGCATTCGTGAAGGCTTGTTGTTTCTCCTAGAAGATGGAGATTGGGAGGAAAATCGGCGCCTCTTATTCAAATTGGTAGGTGAAAGGCAGGAATTTTGGCGCGGGGCAAAAGTTGCTCTAGATAGTCGCACCGTTGTGATTAGCGAGGAAGAGATTCTTGCCCTCAAAGACGAATTCAGTCAATATCATCTAACCCTTTGGGCGGTCTTGAGTGAGTCGCCCTCAACCCAACTAGCAGCTAAGAAGTTGGGTTTGGCAACCCATCTCAATCGTCCTGAAAAAAAAGATCTCGATGCCTTGTGCACCATTGTCCATGATGGAGAGGAAGCAGTTCTGATCAACAAGACACTTCGTTCAGGCTATCGGGTTGAGTACGCAGGGCATGTGGTTGTACTTGGAGATGTCAACCCTGGCGCGGAAATTATCGCTGCAGGAAATATTATTGTGTGGGGACGACTGCGTGGAGTGGTTCATGCTGGCGCTGCAGGGGATACCCAAGCTGTCGTATGTGCCCTTGACTTTCAGCCCACCCAATTGCGGATCGCCGACCAGATCGCTTTGCCCCCGCAACGCAAGGGAAAACCACAACCCGAAATGGCGCGTTTGCACGACGGGCAATTGGTTGCCGAACCTTGGAATCCAAAAGGATAGATAGGGATTGTTATGCCAGCAAAAGTGCTCACTGTGACTTCTGGTAAGGGCGGAGTGGGGAAAACCACCGCCACGGCAAATATTGCGGCGGCGTTGGCTGCCTCTGGCGCTAAAGTGGTTTGTATTGACGCAGATATTGGCTTGCGAAATTTGGATGTTGTTCTGGGGCTTGAAAATCGTATTGTTTATGATTTGGTGGATGTGGTTGAGGGCAGATGTCGCTTGCGGCAGGCAATGATCCGCGATAAACGGCTGCCAGAGCTCTATTTGATCCCGGCGGCGCAAACCCGCGACAAAAGTGCGGTTTCGCCAAGTGACATGGTGCGCCTGTGCGACGAATTGCGGCCGGAGTTCGATTGGGTGTTTATCGACTCGCCAGCCGGGATCGAACGAGGCTTTCGCAATGCCATTGCCCCTGCGGATATTAGCATTGTGATTACCAATCCAGAGGTCTCTGCCGTACGTGACGCGGACCGAATTATTGGATTAATCGAAGCTGAGGAAAAAGGACCGCCGCGTTTGATCATCAATCGCATCAAACCCGAAATGGTCAAAAAGGGCGACATGCTCTCTGCGGATGATGTTTTGGAATTATTAGCTATTGAATTGCTAGGATTGATCCCTGAAGATGAAGAAGTCATCATCAGCACCAATCGTGGTGTGCCAGTGGCTCTGGATGGCAAGAGCCGCGCAGGACAAGCGTTTCGCAATATTGCCAGCCGTCTCAGAGGGGAGCAGGTTCCTTTTATGGAGATGGAAGAACCGGGCGGTTTCCTGAGCCAGATCAGAAGTTTCTGGCGCAAAGGAGGCGGGTGAAATGTCACGCCTAATGGATCGTCTTCTCAATCGTTCCTCTAGTTCTGCTTCCCAAGCCAAAGAACGGATGAAACTTGTCTTGGTGCATGACCGTACTAACCTCAGCAGCAAAGTTCTAGAACAGCTTAAAGATGAACTCATTGGCGTGATCTCACGCCATGTGGAGATCGATGAACAAGCGGTGCGCATTGAAATCTCTCAGCAAGGGAGAGAACAACGCTTAATCGCAGATATTCCCTTGCGGACTGTCGCGCGCCGGCGGTTAGGGTAGGTTGAATATGCGTGGTATCAATTGGCGTCATTTTGATTTTTGGCTTTTAGGAGCTGTGGCTATCCTCACAATTTTTGGAATTACCATGATCCGCTCTGCGATTGCAGGGAATATCGAGTTACAGGAACTCAACCTAGTGCGACGGCAGTTAATTTTTGCTATTCTAGGTTTTATTGTTATTCTTATTACTGCTTCGATCGATTATCACACTTGGTCAACCCTCAATCAAACTATGTATGTGGGAATGTGGATTCTCTTGGGGGTGCTCTTTGTGACTGGCGCAGTTTTTTTTGGCTCGGCGCGTTGGTTTGATACGGGCGTGATCTTGATCCAGCCTTCGGAGTTGGCTAAGATTGTGATGATCTTGGTTTTGGGAGATTTCTTCGCCAAAAATCAACATCGTTTGCACGACCTACGAGTCGTGATCCAAAGTTTCATATTAACAGTTGGAATCGTGATTTGGATCTTATTACAGCCTAACTTGAGTACATCCATCGTCATTTTTGTGATCTGGTTTGCTCTTCTCTTTGTTAGCGGACTGAAACCCAAACACCTCTTTATGTTTCTTGGATTGGGTGTTCTTGCGCCGATTGTCAGTTTTCCCTTTTTGGTGGATTATCAGCGAGATCGGATTATCAACTTCCTCTTTCCAGACCCTGAAGCACGCCATGGTGAAATTTACAATATTCAGCAAGCGTTGATCAGTATTGGTTCGGGAGGCTTACTGGGTAAAGGCTATGGACATGGCACGCAAGTCCAGTTGCGCTTCTTGAAAGTGCGCCATTCAGATTTTATCTTTTCGGCGATCGCTGAAGAATTTGGATTTGTCGGAACTTTGTTCGTTCTTTTTTTGTTGCTTTTTATCATTTACCGTTGTATTCACGTGGCACGCCGTGCCCAAGATTCTTTCGGGGGTTTGATCGCTTACGGTGTGGCGACCTTGATTGCTTTTCAAGCCATTGTAAATATTGGGGTAAACCTAAACCTTTTACCAGCAACGGGTTTGACGCTTCCTTTTGTGAGTTATGGGGGAAGCTCTCTTTTGTCCATTCTATTGGGTATCGGGCTTGTAGAAAGCGTTGCGCTCCGTCAGAAAGCGCTTGAGTTCTCGACAGCATAATTGTAATTCTGGAGCAGAAATGACTGAAAAACTCCCCCCTGTTCGGGTGCGATTTGCACCCTCTCCAACTGGTAGGACTCATCTTGGCAGCGGTCGAACTGCTTTGTATAACTATTTACTTGCCCGCCAGACAGGTGGGCAGTTTCTCTTGCGGATTGAAGATACCGATCAAAAGCGCTATGTTCCCGAAGCAGAGCAAGAGCTGATAGACAGTCTGCATTGGCTTGGTTTGCAGTGGGATGAAGGGCCCGATGTGGGCGGTCCGTATGGACCCTACCGTCAGTCAGACCGCAAAGAGATTTACTTGGAATACGCAAAGCAACTAATTGAAAAAGATAAAGCATACTATTGCTTTTGCACTCCCGAACGCTTAGCACACTTGCGCGAGCAGCAAATGCAAGCCAAGCAACCCACCATGTATGATGGATTGTGTCGTAAACTCACCTTAGAGGAGGCTTTGCGCCGTGTTAAACAAGGCGAGCCACACGTCATTCGATTCAAAACACCCAAAGAAGGAACGATCACAATTCGGGATTATTTACGCGGGGAGATCACGGTTGAAAATCGAACCATTGACGACTATATTTTAGTGAAGTCGGATGGCTGGGCGCTCTATCATCTGGCGGCAATGGTGGATGATCAACTAATGCGCATCACCCATGTCCTGCGCAGCTCGGAATGGCTTTCAACGTTTCCGCTTCACGCCCACATCATCCGCGCCTTTGGTTGGCAAGAACCGGTATTTGTACATCTTTCTGTATTCCTTAAGCCCAGTGGGAAAGGGAAGATGAGCAAACGCGAATCGGCTCAGTTGCTTCAAGATGGCTATTCGATCTTTATCAAGGATTTGGAGCAGTTAGGCTACTTACCCGAAGCGGTGGTCAATTGGATTGCTCTGATGGGCTGGAGTTATGATGACAAAACTGAGTTTTTTACCATGCAGGATTTGATCGAAAAATTTAGTTTGGATCATTTGAATCCGTCTCCAGCAGCGATAAACTTTACCAAATTCGATCACTTCAATGGTTTGCATATTCGCCATCTGACCGTTGAAGACCTTGCCAGAAGAGTTAAGCCTTTCCTGCTGAAAGCGGGATTGAAGGTAGAGGATCAAAAATTGCTTCAAATTGTTCCAATTATTCAGGAACGTCTTGTAACCTTAGACGATGCGGTCGAAATGGCGGGCTTTTTCTTCCGAGACAAGTTGGAATATGAGCCTGCACTGCTTGTGGGTAAAAATCTGAGCACAAGAGAGTCTTTCAAAGCTTTGCAAGAAAGTCATCAGCTTTTGAGCGGTGCGGATTTCGATGATAAAGAGACTTTAGAGATATCCTTGCGGTCTTTAGCAGAGCGGATGGGTCTAAAAGCCGGGCAACTTTTCGGCATATTGCGCATTGCCGTTACCGGACGGAGTGTCAGTCCACCTTTGATTGAAAGTATGCTGATCTTGGGCAAAGAGAGGGTATTGGAGCGGGTTCAAGCAGCAATAATTCGCCTAAACGAGATTCTCTAAGAAAGCTCGGAGAAAACAGTATCCTCCCTTAGACTTAATATGGGGGAAGTATGATCACAATCGTCTCGCGCAAACTCAGACCAGGCGCGAGTGATTGGATGCGGCTCGTTAACCAAGACCCGTAACAAAACCATATGTGCTTGGATCACGATTAGCATCTTCGTTCCGTCGATAGTATTGATATCGGGAC
>JAOAHK010000008.1 GCA_026415275.1 Anaerolineales bacterium | reverse complement strand
CTGCGAATGGATGAAGCATTAAACTCAATTGTCCCCTTAGATCCAACTGTTCCCTATCGGATGCATGAGGTGATTGCTCGGGTAGTGGATGATGGTGATTTCCTAGAGATTCAACCGGGCTGGGCAAGAAATGCCATCATCGGATTTGCGCGCATGGGTGGACACAGTGTGGGAATCGTCGCCCAAGAGCCAAGCGAGATGGCGGGAATTATTGATATTGACGCGTCGGATAAAATAGCCCGCTTTGTGCGCATGTGTGACTGCTTCAATGTCCCAATCATAACATTTGTTGATTCCCCCGGCTTTTTACCCGGGATCGATCAAGAACATAGTGGTATCATCCGCCATGGTGCCAAGGTGCTTTACGCCTATTCTGAGGCAACCGTTCCAAAAATTACCGTAATCACTCGCAAGGCTTACGGTNGTGCGTATGTTGTGATGAGTAGCAAATACCTCGGCACTGATGTAACGTATGCATGGCCGAGTGCTGAGATTGCTGTAATGGGAGCAGAAGGAGCTGTAAACATACTTTATCGAAAGAGAATTGAAAAAGCCGCAGATCCAGCCGCTGAGCGAGCTAGATTAGTGGAGGAGTATCGTTCAAAATTTAACAATCCATATTATGCCGCTAAAGCTGGTTATGTTGATGACGTGATCGAGCCACGCGAAACCCGTCCTAAGGTGATTGCCTCTCTAGCTGCGTTGAGAGATAAATTCTCCTCGGCACCACCGCGCAAACATGGCAATATACCGATGTGACCCGAGGCCGAGGTGTAAGATGTCCAATATCGTCCTAGTTCTGCAAATCACGCTCTTCGGAATGTTTCTAATCTTTGCGGCAATGGTGTTATTGTGGACACTTTTATCCATGATGGTGTTCGTCTTGGCAAGGGTTCAGAAAAACCCTATCGATGAAGACGAGCTATCAAACGAGGAAGATAATGCAGAGCTGATGAGAAAACAAGCCGTTGCGGTTGCGGTAAGTGCCGCATTACATCAAAGAGTACTCGCTGGGCCAGGTAGATTTCCTTTGCCGCCCACAGCTTTTGTTTCTGCTTGGCAAGCGGTTTTGCGAAGTCATATTCTCAATAAACGAGGGGCGGTAAGATGAAATATAAAGTCAAAATCCATGATAAGCTGTTTGAAGTTGTAATCGAGAACCTGGATCAACGCCCGATTATCGCCAAAGTTGATGGACAGGTTTATGAAGTCTATCCAGTCGAAGATAAGGCCACAAAACCTCAAAAACGAGAGGGTATCGATGTCTCTGCGCCGCAAATCGTTGCGCAACCCACCTCGAAATCGCTTACGGCAAACACCCTGAATACTATCAAGTCGCCGATACCAGGGGTTGTAACCAGCGTTGAAGTTGCAGTTGGCCAAGAAGTTCATGAGGGCGATCCCCTGTGTGTTATTCAAGCAATGAAAATGAAGAATACAATCCGCTCTCCACGAAGAGGAGTGGTTAAGTTTGTGCCCATTCAAGTAGGGAAACACGTGCGTCACAATGAGATACTCGTCGAATTTGAAGGGGGATCTTGATAGAAATGAATTCCCCTCTACTTGGATTTTTTGAGCTACTCAAAGGTTTTCAAGACCTTACACCCGCTAAAATCGTGATGATTATTGCTGGCCTTTTTTTAATTTATCTAGCCATCGTAAAGGAGTATGAACCGGTTTTACTGCTTCCAATTGGCTTCGGTTGTGTTGTGACTAATCTACCTTTTTCAGCATTAACCGGCGAGCATGGTTTTTTGTCATTGCTCTATCAAGCAGGGATTGTCACAGAGTTATTTCCGCTTTTAATTTTTATTGGTGTAGGGGCGATGATCGATTTTAGCCCTTTGTTGTCACGGCCATCACTTTTGGTGTTTGGTGCTGCCGGTCAGTTTGGAATCTTTGGAACTTTGATCCTCGCCACTTTGTTGGGGTATCATCTTCCCCAAGCTGCCTCAATTGGGGTTATAGGCGCCATAGATGGCCCCACAGCAATCTATGTTTCTAGCAAATTAGCACCAGAGCTACTCGCTCCAATTGCAGTTGCAGCGTATTCCTATATGAGCTTGATACCCATCATTCAACCTCCAATCATGAGACTGGTTACAAATCGAAAAGAGCGCGCAACCCAAATGACATATGTTGAAAAACCCGTATCGAAAACGACCCGAGTGATTTTCCCGATTGGGGTAACAATCCTCGTTTCAATATTGGTTCCCGAAGCTGCTCCTTTAATCAGTATGCTGATGTTGGGAAATTTACTAAAAGAAAGTGGAGTAGTAGAAAGGCTTAGCCAGTCTGCTCAAAATGAGTTGATAAATATTTCAACGCTTTTTCTGGGATTGGCAATAGGATCAACCATGAAAGCCGAGAGTTTTATTCGGGTTGATACACTAATCGTGCTAGTTTTAGGATTGCTAGCCTTTGGCTTAGACACTTTTGTCGGGCTTCTATTTGGTAAGTTTGCTTATTTGGTAACAAAGGGTAAGATCAATCCCTTGATTGGTGCGTCTGGGATTAGCGCATTTCCCATGGCTGGAAGATTGGCAGCGCGAATGGCAAATGATGAAAATCCAGATAATTTTATTATTATGCAAGCGATGGCGACCAATACCGCTGGACAGATAGCCAGTGTGATTGCGGGTGGAGTTTTACTAGCATTAGTGCGGTAATTGGTAATTGAAATCGAGTAGAACTAGACTAACAGTAGGTGGAGGATAATCAATATGACCATCAGTCATCTTGCCCGATCGATCGCTGAGTCGCCCACTCTGAAGTTGAATGAAGAAGCCAGGATCATGCGTGAACGGGGTGAAGCAGTAATTCATTTAGGTATTGGAGAGCCGAAAAACAAAGCTCCAATCACAGCAATTTTGTCCGCAGCCGCAAAAATCAGTTCAGGAGATGTTAAGTACTCTCCGCCTGATGGCACACCTTCACTGAAAAAAGCCATCATTCGCTATACTGAAGAAAATTATGGGCGTTTCGTTGCACCCGAGAACATTGTGGTCTCTTCTGGGGCAAAATTTTCTTTATACAACCTATTCTATGCTTTGATCGATCCCCAAGATGAGGTGATTATCCTTGCTCCATATTGGGTGAGCTATCCAGAAATTATCAAAATGGTTAATGGAATTCCCGTGGTAGTAGCTCCTGAAGACGGCAGTTTCCACCCTCGATTTGAAGATATTGAAAAGGCTTTTACTTCCTACACCAAAGCAATGATTGTCAACAGCCCTAATAACCCCTCTGGGATTCTTTACAGCGAAGATTTCATCGCTCAAATTGTGGATTTTTGTGAGCAAAGGGGGATTTATTTGGTTATGGATGATATTTATCACAAGTTGGTCTTTGACCACAAAAAATGCCCTTCACCCTATCAGTTTACTTCTAAGGATATCGAGAATACCAAAGTAATTGTTGTAAATGGTGTCTCAAAACTTTATGGTATGACTGGGTTTCGCATTGGTTGGGTTGTGACCAATCGCAAGCTCGCCTCCGTTCTACATAACATACAAGCTCAAACAGAATCTTGCCCTTCGGTAGTTTTACAGGCGGCGGCTGAAGGTGCACTCAATGGGATGCAATCCGTTGTAGAGAGTTTAAGATTGACCATTGAGAACAATCGGAATGTGATTCTCCAAGAACTGAAAACAGTCAACGGTGTGCGAGTCATCCCTCCTGATGGCACCTTTTACTGTCTTCCTGATTTCAGGGCATATTCAAACAACTCGGTCGAATTGGCTAACTTTCTATTGCGAAAAGCGCTTGTTGTAACGGTGCCAGGCAGAGAGTTTGGCATGGAAGGTTATTTGCGTTTGAGCTTTGCTGGCAGTGTCAAAGAGATTATGACTGGAATTGAGAGAATCCGTTGGGCGCTTGACCCAAACGCCCCATCCGAAATTTATATTGGCGATCGTCGCGTAGTAAGGGACTGGCTATGAACAATAATTTACTCAATATTCACACACCAGCTGAGTCTGTTGCTGAAGCATTAAAAGCTGACTATAACTTATCTATTTTGGGATTAGATAACCTCCGCAAGGTATATTGGAATTTATCCGCGGAGTCCCTCTACGAGGAGGTTGTCTTTCGCTCAGAAGGGCAAATTGTACGCAGTGGGCCGTTAGTTGTAAATACTGGCAAACATACCGCTCGAGCAGCCGACGACAAGGTCATTGTGAAAGATAGCGAAACGGAGAACACAGTTTGGTGGGGTCAGTATAATCGCCCCTACGATCCTCAGCAATTTCATGATCTGTTTATCCGTATCCAGGGATACTTGCAAGGAAAGGATGTCTTTGTTCAAGATTGTTATGTTGGAGCAGACCAAAATTATAACCTCCCAATTCGAGTAATTACCGAAAGAGCCTGGCACAGTCTATTTGCTCGCAACATGTTTCTAACCCTTGCCGATCGGGAAGCCTATCGACAACATGTTCCTGAGTTTACGATAATTGCCTTACCCTCTTTCAAGGCTTTTCCTTCAATCGACTCGACAGCAAGAAACACCATTATCGCCATTAGCTTCGATCAGAAATTGTGCATTATTGGGAACTCTGGTTATGCGGGGGAGATTAAGAAATCAGCTTTCACGATTATGAACTATTTATTACCTCAACAGGGAATTTTACCCATGCATTGCTCAGCAAACGTAGGGAAACAAGGAGATGTAGCTCTATTCTTTGGCTTATCAGGTACAGGAAAAACCACTCTATCGGCGGATCCTAACCGTTTCTTGATCGGAGATGATGAACATGGCTGGTCTGAGGACGGTATTTTCAATTTTGAAGGCGGATGCTATGCAAAAGTAATTGGGCTCTCTCCCACCGCTGAACCGCAGATTTACGCCTGCACGAAACGCTTCGGAACGATTTTGGAAAACGTTGTTTACGATCCTGTATCGCGATATATTGATTTAGACGACGACACCTTCACGGAGAACACGCGCGCCTCTTATCCTCTTGAATTTATCGAAAATGCGCTGATAGAAAAACGCGGACCTCACCCTAGAAACATCCTCTTGCTGACCTGTGATGCGTCGGGAGTTATGCCTCCAATTGCTCGCTTATCCCCTGAACAAGCAATCTATCATTTTATTTCAGGATATACAGCAAAAGTTGCGGGAACAGAAATTGGCTTGCGTGAAGAACCTGAAATCACTTTTAGTGCGTGCTTCGGTGGCCCATTCATGGTCTACCATCCATCTGTATATGCAAACCTTTTATGGAATAAAATTAATCGTCATCGAGTGAATTGTTGGTTGATAAATACTGGATGGGTTGGCGGTCCTTTTGGAGCAGGAAAACGAATAAGTATCCAATATACTCGCCGCATCTTAGATGCTGTCTTAGGTGGGGAACTTGACCAAGTTGAATTTCGCAAAGACCCTGTTTTTGGTTTTAAGGTACCCCTGCACTGTCCGGGTGTTCCTGAGAGTTTGCTGACACCTTCAAACGCTTGGTCCAGCGAAGAAGCATACTATAAGCGATATCGCAGTCTTGCCTCGCGGTTTATTGACAATTTCAAAAAGTTTGAAGATCGCTTTCCATCTGAAATTTGTGCAGCCGGGCCAAGTCTCCATCCATAAAGGAATAATATTGCTATAAAGACCAAGCTAAGAGGAAACCTAAAATAGCAAGAATTAAACCAATATGAAGGAGTAGATTGGTCTCGATCAGCAGTACATCGTTGAGAGGCAGAAATTGAAGGACGCCGTTGATTAGGATGAGGACTAGTCCGATAATAGGCAGCATCCCTTTTCGATGTGCAAAATAATTGGCTAACCAATCGAGCAAACGATTGATTGAATTTTTCATGGGGTAGGCTCTCTTTCGATGATCCTTCCTTCATCTGTTTGAAGGAGATAAGGGGTGTATTTGGCTAGATGGCGGCCCGGAATTTTCCCTTGAATGACAACATGGCTCCCGGAATAGTTGATTTGTTCTACCATTCCTTCTCTGGAAAATAGTTGAATAAGATAGGTCTCCCTTTGGGGTAATTCTACGGTAATAGGGTGTTGACGAGTAAATAAAAAATCGTCCAATTTGCGGATGAGTTCATCAATTCCCAATCCAGTAAGTGCAGAGATCGCTGCAGAGTTTGGATATTGTTCCAAAATTCCTAATGTTTGCAGAGGATCGCTAAGTAAATCGATTTTATTGAGTACAGTAAAGATGGGTAGACGATCGGCTTCAATCTCCTTAAGAGTTTGAAAGACTGCTTGAGCTTGTTGGTGAGCAGTGGGTTTAGAGACATCTAGCACATGAAGTAAAACATCCGCTTCGGCGATCTCTTCTAAAGTAGCACGAAACGCGGCGACCAAGTGTGTGGGCAGCTTTTGGATAAAACCAACTGTGTCGGTAAGCAGAATTTCGTGCTGCCTAGATAAACTTACACGCCGAGTTGTGGGATCTAATGTTGCAAACAATTGATCAGCGACATATACATTGGCATTTGAAAGCACATTCAGCAAAGTGGATTTTCCCGCATTCGTATACCCAATCAGAGCAACAACCGGGATGCCTGATTTTTTCCTTCTACGGCGGTATTGCCGGCGATGCGCTTTGACTTTCTCTAACTCTTCCTTTAGGTGAGCAATACGTCGCCGAATGTCTCGGCGATCAACTTCAAGTTGTGTTTCGCCTGGGCCACGGAGACCTACCCCGCCAACACTTCCAGCCCGTCCCCCGCCTCCACCAGCTTGTCTAGCTAAATGTGTCCAAGCTCGAGTAAGGCGTGGTAAACGATATTCGTATTGAGCTAATTCCACCTGCAAAGCACCCTCTCGTGTTGCAGCATGTTGAGCAAAAATGTCTAAAATTAAAGCAGTGCGATCGATAATGCGCACGGTTTGGTCAAAATGTTCTTCGAGTTCGCGCAGGTGGCGGGGAGATAGTTCGTCATCAAATAAAATGATATGTGCTCCTAATTCATTGGCAATTGCTTTAATTTCTTCAAGTTTTCCTGACCCTATATAAGTCTGAGGATTAGGTTTTTCTAGTTTTTGCGTCAAAGTTGCAACGACTTCAATGCCGGCCGTTTGGGCTAATAGGCATAATTCATTGAGCGAATCTTCTATTGTAAAATCTGAGGTTGGTTTACCGATCTCTACCCCTACCGCTATCGCTCTCTCTTGATAAGAATTATCGTTTTGGACAAGTTTCTTAACCATATTGCTCGAAATTAATGATTCGGAATTACTCTATAGCTGCCTAGAGAATAAGTTTTTCGAAGGTTCCGGGGGTTGAGTGTATATTGGAACCATCAGGTGAAATATTGAGCCTGGACACCTGACTTCATCGTATCCTTCAGATTCCATCCATATAGTGCCACCGTGGGCTTCGAGAATCCCTTTTGCAATAGGAAGTCCAAGACCTGCTCCTCCTCCCTTGAACTTGGATTTACCAGTGGAGTGGAGTGAGACTTGCCCTAATTGAGAAAATTTCTCAAAAATAAGGGATTGGTCTTCTGGGTCTACACCGATACCGGTATCCTCAACCATGATCTCAACAAAACCGCTAAGTTTCCGCCCATAAATACTAACTCTTCCCCCGTCTGGAGTATATTTGATGGCGTTTTCGATTACATTTCGCAAAGCTTGGGAGATTCGGATTTCATCTAGATAAATCATTTCATTAACATCCTGAATCGGTCGCCATTGTATGAGCAAATCTCGATCAACGGCTTGCTTCTTCATATCTTCCACTACGGTTTCAATTAGGCGATTTAATAAACACGGTTGAAATATCAGAAGAAGCATCCTCGAGTCGATTAAGGAAACGTCAATCATATCTTGTATGATCTGTTTGAGCCTATCTGTACCCTTCCGAATACCCTGTAGGTATGGGGTGTACAACGTGATGTTTTCGCTTGTAGAGAGCAAATCACTCAACATCATCGAATAACCCTCGATGAGGGTGAGAGGTGTTTTAAGCTCATGTGCAGCAATTGAGATAAAGTTTGACTTACTGCGATCAAGTTTCTCAAGCATAGATTGTATTTCGGAGGCGGTCTTCGATTGTTGATCGGTGTACTTCTTGAAGCCAAGTTGAATCAGGTTCTCTTGTGCAAAAAAGAACCATTCAGAAAGGCTAAAAAACAGCTTATCTACTTTGCCGTCAAACTCGGTTGAATGATCCTGAATAACGGAGATACAGGCTTTTTCGATAGAATAGAGCCAAGAGGCTAAATCCAATAAAATTTGAAGTGTATCTGATTCGGTATATTGTTCAAGCCAATTTTCTAGGATTTGACTTAGCGTGTAGATATTGCGTGTTACCGTATATTCTTCAAAGGCGTCAAAAAGCGACCGTAATTGTTTTTCCAGAGAGGGGCGAATCCCAGATGTTCTCGTCAATTGTTCTGTGATCTCTGGAATGTATTCTCGGAGAACTTCCAGGAGCCTTTGCGTCTCTAAGGAATTGATCTGCTTCTCAAAGTTCATATCATCGCTCTTTCAACCAATTAATAAGTGTATCATAGACGATGTAAATACTGTGAGCAGATACTTTATCCAATGTATCTTGTGTGGTATGCCAATATGGGTAATCAAAATCTATCAGCAGTGAGGTTGGAAAACCACGTTGAACAAAAGGAAGGTGATCATCGATCATGCGATATTTCAGTTGAGGGATGAATTCGTCTTGATACCCCAGTTGATGCGCAATTGCCCATATTTTCTGATTAAGCTCTGGAGTTGAGTTATGTTCGAGGTAGATATTTAGCTCTTTGTCTCCAATCATATCGACGACAACAACAGCAGATGGTTGTTTGATTAAAGTGGCTGCGAATGCTGTTGAACCCAAGATCCAATCCCAACCGGGATAATTTCCATTATCCTCAAGGTCGAAAAAAACTAACCAAATTGTCAAAATTTCAGGCGAAAACCGTTTGGGAATTTCGCGTGAAAGGTGTAGTAGTAATGCTACTCCCGATGCTCCATCATTTGCACCAGGCACAGGTTGATTGCGAAGTTCTAAGTGGCTCTCCTGGTCTGCAGTAAAACGCGAGTCGTAGTGGGCACCAATAATAACAAACTTCTCACCCTTCCCATATTTTCCAATAATATTCTTTCCGATTAAGTCTAAATGCGAAAAAGATTGTGTTTCTACCTCCCATTGGTTTTCATGTAGTTTGGTAGTGATCCATTCCCGAATCTGCTGATGACAAAGAGATCCGGGAAGACGCGGCCCACAATTCACCTGATAAGCTACATCTTTTTCAATTAGGTCAAGTTGATCATTGATGGACAAGCCTCCTTGACGCCTTTGACAGCTCACCCCCGTACTCGTTATGATCACCGAGACTATAAGAATACCTATACGCAATCTAATCGAACACATTAAATTCCTCAATCCAACGCCCCAAGATTTCCTTCGATCGCTGAACAAAGTATAGATGACGTTGCTTCTTATTTCGCAACCATTCATCTTCCGAATATGGTAAAAGACCAAAATTAGATTTCATAGGTTGAAAATCTTTTTCGCTGGCATGGGTAATGTAATAAATCAAGCTGCCGATCATCGTTTCGCGAGGGAGTTTGAAAAGCAATCTGCCTTGTAAAAAGCGAGCAGCATTGACTCCAGCCAGCCATCCGCTGGCAATATTGCCAGCATAACCTTCGACACCAATGATTTGACCAGCCATAAACAGATCTGGACGACGCATGGTTTGCAAAGTAGGCTTTAGTGATTGTGGCGAAAAAATATAAGTATTGCGGTGCATTTGACCATATCGACTGAACTCTGCATATTCAAGGCCAGGAATCAACCGGAAAACTCTCTTCTGCTCCGGGAATGTCAGATTTGTTTGAAATCCCACCATGTTATATAGCGTTCCTGCCAAATTATCTTGGCGGAGCTGCACCACAGCGTAGGGACGTTTTCCTGTGCGCGGGTCTCTTAATCCAACAGGACGTAGAGGACCATACGCCAATGCATCTTTACCACGCTGAGCAAGAACCTCAATGGGTAAGCAGGCTTCAAAAAATTGCCCTTTACCGCTGATGACACCCGATTCTATTTTTTCTTCAAAAGGGCGCAAAGGTATTCTCTCAGCTTTGATCAATTCGTTGACAAAATATTCATATTCGTCTTGATTCATGGGGCAATTGATATAGTCTCCGTTGCTCTCTTGATCGTATCGACTAGCGCGGAAGGCGATACTCATGTTGATCGTATCTGCCTCGACAATCGGTGAGATGGCATCATAGAAAAAAAGATTGGCTTGACCGAGGAATGTCGCAATTGATGCGGACAGACTCTCTGATGTCAAGGGTCCGGAGGCAATAATCGCTGGTGCTTCTGGAATAGACTTTACTTCCTCTCGGATAACCGTGATATTTGGATGCTCAAGGATTGCCTTGGTTACTCGCTGAGAAAATTTATCTCGATCCACTGCTAATGCTCTTCCTGCTGGAAGAGCTGCTTCATCTGCGCAACGTATCAAGAATGATCCTAACATTCGTAATTCGTTCAGTAATAGTCCCGTGCCACGATCAACTTGATTTGACCCGAAAGAATTGGAACATACTAGTTCCGCTAAGCGATCCGTTACGTGTGCTCCCGTATTTACCAAAGGACGCATCTCATACAAACGGACACGCACACCCCGTTGTGCTGCCTGCCAAGCAGCTTCACAACCAGCCAGCCCACCACCAACTACGATCAACCCATTCTCTTTCATTGTCCCGTAGTATAATAGAAATCAACTTATTCTTCAAACCATAAGGAGCTGCGAATGTTCAACTTACCTCAGGGTGCAGAGTTACTAATTATCCTTTTTATCGTCATTTTGCTCTTTGGCGTTGGTCGCATTAGCAAGGTCGCCGGCGAGTTCGGAAAAGGAATTCGCGCTTTCAAGGAAGGATTGCAATCTTCAACCGATGAGACAACCGAAAAGAAATCCGAAACTGATGAAAAGCCTGCTGAGGGAAAAAGTTAAAGTTTGTCCGTTGTAATGATATACTCAACGGCTAGAATTCCCTCTGCGGATGCATGAACTCGCTGTCACCCAAAGCATTTTGGGCGTTGTTCTGGACCATGCAGCAAAGGCAAACGCCACAAAAGTAACGAAAATTTACCTTGTTATTGGCGATCTCTCTTCAATCGTTGATGAGTCGGTTCAATTTTACTGGGAGATTATTGCCAAAGACACGCTTGCAGAACAAGCCGAACTGGTTTTTCAGCGAGTAGCGGCAACCTTCAGATGCCTAGAGTGTCAAACGGTTTATCAATTAGATGGACAAGCTGTTTTCTGCCCATCTTGTGGTAGTTCCCGAATAGAAGTTCTCGGCGGTGAAGAATTTTACATCGAAGCGATCGACATAGAGACATGAGTGAACAACGGATTTCGATCATCCAAAATATCCTCAGTGCAAATGATGCAATTGCAGAGAACAATCGCCAATTGCTCAAACAAGCGCGATTGTTTTCAATCAATCTAATGGCATCACCCGGAGCGGGGAAAACGACTCTGATTGAACAAACGATAAAAAATCTCACCAATGAATTACGAATCCTTGTCATTGATGGTGATATTGCTACGACCTTTGATGCAGACCGAGCTAGTGCTGCTGGAGCAACCGCAATTCAAATTAACACTGGTGGAGATTGTCACCTAGACGCTGTGATGCTTAATAAAGCTTTACTGCAAGCCGACTTATACCAATTTGATCTGCTAATTGTTGAAAACGTGGGAAACTTAGTCTGCCCAGCGAGCTTTGACCTCGGAACTGCGCTCAACGTATTGGTCGCTTCTGTGCCTGAAGGCCATGATAAACCTCATAAATATCCTTCGATGTACCGTGGTGTGGATTATGTCATCCTAAACAAAATTGACTTATTGCCTTATGTAGACTTCGATGTTGAATTTTTTCGCAAAGGTTTGGAGGCATTAAATCCCTCGGTGGACTTACTCCTTGTTTCCTGCCGTACTGGTGAAGGATTATCGCGTTGGTTTCAGTGGCTTCACAAGAGAATTAATGAATATCGCACTTTATTGGTAGAGTAGTAGGTTTTAGATGCGATGGCAGGTAGGTATATTCGGATTACGGGTATCGTCCAAGGCGTAGGATTTCGTCCGTTTGTCTATAAGTTAGCTAATCAAGAAAGCTTGCTCGGTTGGGTAAAAAACACGAGCGCCGGGGTTGAAATCATGGTTGATGGCAAAGAGGAGGCTATCCTTAATTTCATTGAACGAATCAAAAGTGAAACCCCTCCCCTTGCCCGAATTGACCAAATCTTAATTCAACCCATTGAAGAAAATCACTTTAGCAAATTCGAAATTATCGAATCGCAAGATATTGACTCGGAATTTATCCCTATCTCTCCAGACATCTCTATTTGCCAAGATTGTCTGGAGGAATTATTTGATCCTAAAAATCGGCGTTATCTTTATCCATTTATTAACTGCACAAATTGCGGTCCACGTTTTACGATAACAAAAAATGTCCCCTACGACCGCCCAAATACAACGATGTCAACCTTCCCCCTTTGTGCAGAATGTGCTGCAGAATATCACAATCCCGATAACCGCCGTTTTCATGCCCAACCTGTGGCATGCCCTAAATGTGGTCCTCATTTGAGTTTGGTCGTAAATGGAGAGATTGTACCCTGTGAAAGTGACCAAGAAACGCTCCGAATTGTTCAAGGGATGATCAAAAGCGGTTCAATTGTTGCTATCAAAGGAATTGGTGGCTTTCACTTAGCTTGTGATGCTCTGAATCCTGAAGCTGTGGAAAAATTGCGTATTCGCAAGGCGCGGGTTGATAAACCTTTTGCTTTGATGATGCCCGCTTTGGGGATTGTTCAACATCATTGTATCCTAGCTCAGCAAGATATTGACTTGCTCCGGTCAAAAGAACGACCGATTGTCTTATTGCCAAAGCGATCCTCTTCGAAGATTTCACCTAATGTCGCTCCATGCCAGAATTCTCTTGGGGTGATGTTGCCCTATAGTCCATTGCATTACCTTATTTTCTACAATTATGATCAACAGATTTATGACAACTATCCATTGGAGGCAATTGTTCTTACCAGCGGTAACCGTTCGGAAGAGCCAATTGCTGTCGATAACGATCAAGCGCTCAATCAACTAGCCTCACTGGCAGATGCTTTCTTATTACATAATCGTCCGATTCATATTCGCTGTGACGACTCTGTTGTTCGCACAATCTCGACGGTTGAAGAAACGCGCAGTCCCTACCCAATCCGTCGCTCGCGCGGCTATGCACCCAATCCAATCCGATTACCTTGGAAATCAAAACAAATTCTAGGTGTGGGTGCCGAGTTAAAAAATACATTTTGCCTAACTCGAGATGAGTATGCCTTTATCAGTCATCATATCGGTGATTTAGAAAATTACGAAACATACCAATCTTTGGAAGAAGGGATTGATCATTACCAAAGACTATTTCGAATAAACCCAGAGATCATTGCTTATGATAAGCATCCCAATTACCTTTCTACTCGTTATGCCCTCGAAAGAGCCAGGCAGCAAAAAATTCCTCTTCTCGGTGTCCAGCATCATCATGCTCATATCGCCAGTTGCTTAGTTGAGAATGGTTGGCAAACAGAGGATGCTGTGATTGGAGTCTCTTTTGATGGCACTGGGTATGGTGACGATGGAGCTATTTGGGGGGGAGAGTTCTTGATTGCCTCTTATACTTCCTACCAGCGCGTGGCCCATCTGCAATATCTACCTCTACCAGGCGGGGATCGCTCGATTCGTATGCCTGCTCGAGTTGCCCTTGCCTATCTGCATTATATAGGGATTGAATGGAACCAAAATCTACCTCCCTACCAGGCTTTGTGCGCCGATGAGCGTCAGCTTTTGAGATCCCAGTTAGAGCACAATATTAACCTCATTAATACCTCTAGCATGGGTAGATTATTTGATATGGTTTCTTCGCTGATTGGCTTGCGTCACAAAATTAATTACGAAGCTCAAGCGGCTATCGAGTTAGAAGCGATAGCAAGCTTTCAAGACCATGCTTACCCCTTCGATCTGATTCATGCGCCAACTGCTTCGGGCTTACCCATTCAAATTGGTGTCAAAAAGTTGATTCAAGCGTTAGTAAATGATTACCTTCAGGGTACTTCCTCGGCAGTTATATCCGGTAGATTTCACCGCACCATTGCTGAAAGCGTTCTGAATGTCTGCCAAGTCTTGCGTTCGCAACTTGACATTCAACATGTTGCCCTAAGTGGAGGAGTATGGCAAAATCTGACTTTATTGGAAAAGACTTGTAAACTACTGAATGATGCTGGCTTTCGGGTCTTAGTTCATCAAGAAGTGCCTTCAAACGATGGCGGAATAGCATTGGGTCAAGTAGCTATTGCATCTGTAAAAGTTGGTATTTGATTGTTAAGGACAATTAGGAGTGTGAAATATGTGTTTAGGCGTACCGGGCAAAATTGTAGAGATCTACGAGGCTAATGGCCTTTCGATGGGAAAGATCGATTTTGGTGGTGTCTTACGAGAGGCGTGCTTAGCCTATGTTCCAGAAGCAAAAGTGGGCGATTATGTCCTTGTCCATGTAGGCTTTGCTCTAAATGTGATCAGTGAAGAAGAGGCAAGCGAAACCCTCGCTCTACTGAACGAAATCGTAAACCTTGACGAGCAAGTATCTGCTCAGGGATAGCACATGGAAAGTAAACTCCGCTCTGGGTTTCGCGAACCTAAACTGGTTCAAGCAAAAATTCGTCAAATCGAAAAAATTGTGACGCGTCCATGGGCAATAATGGAAATTTGTGGAGGACAGACCCATGCGATAAAAAAATTTGGACTTGATCAGTTATTACCCCCGCAAATCGAGTTTATTCATGGTCCTGGTTGTCCAGTTTGTGTGACGTCGCTTGAATTAGTCGACAAAGCATTGGAGATTGCCTCAATGCCAAATGTCATCTTCACTTCTTACGGAGACATGCTTCGCGTACCGGGATCGAACGGTGATCTGTTCACCGTAAAGGCGAATGGTGGTGACGTGCGCGTTGTCTATTCTCCGTTAGATACATTGAAAATCGCTCAGGAGAACCCGCAAAAAGAAGTAGTGTTTTTCGCCATCGGTTTTGAGACAACTGCACCGGCAAACGCCATGTGTATCTTACAAGCCCAGACTCTCAAAATTGATAATTTCAGCATGTTGGTTTCCCATGTTTGTGTTCCGCCGGCAATCCGAGCGATTTTGTCATCCCCGAGCAATCGGGTACAAGGATTTCTAGCCGCGGGGCACGTTTGCACGGTGATGGGATATTGGGAATATTTACCCATCGCACAAGAATATCGCATACCAATCGTGGTTACGGGATTTGAGCCCTTAGATATTCTGGAGGGTGTTTATCGTGTCGTTCGACAACTAGAAATGGGAACATTTGAGGTGGAAAACGCATATTCGCGGCTGGTTACTTACGAAGGAAATATCTCAGCCCAAAAGGTTATCCATCAGGTTTTTGAGGTTTGCGATCGCAAATGGCGCGGCATCGGCGTTATTCCACAGAGCGGCTGGAAATTGCGTCCAGAATTTGTTAAGTACGATGCTGAATCTCGCTTTGATATCCAATCGATTACTACGCAAGAATCGTCGATTTGCATCTCTGGATTGGTATTGCAAGGTCTTAAGAAGCCTTATGAATGTGCCGCCTTTGGAACTCTGTGCACACCTCAAAATCCTCTCGGTGCAACGATGGTGTCCTCTGAGGGCGCGTGTGCTGCTTATTACCACTATTCTCGCAATATAGATGTGCCAAATGTCAATCATGTCTGATCAAAGCCAACCAATTGATTTTCTAGGTGCATATTGCCCGCTTCCACTTACCCATTCCGACCAGATCGTTTTGGGGCACGGGAGTGGTGGTAGATTGACGCATGATCTTGTTGAAAGGGTTTTCGCAGCTCATCTTTCAAATCCTCTTCTTGACCAAGGGGATGATGGAGTGGGGTTGCCAATCCTTGACCCTGAATTTGAACTTGTGGTTAGCACCGACTCGCATATTGTCTCACCAATCTTTTTTCCCGGAGGTGACATAGGTAAGCTAGCCGTCTGTGGGACAGTGAATGATGTATCGGTAATGGGAGCAAAGCCTTTGTACCTAACAGCAGGGTTTATCTTGGAAGAGGGGCTTCAGGTCGAGGTATTGGAGTATCTTGTCAAATCCATGGCAATTGCCGCGAAGGAGGCGGGCGTTGCCATTGTGGCAGGGGACACAAAAGTTGTCGAGAGAGGTAAGGGAGATGGAGTTTTTATCAATACAAGCGGGATTGGGGTACGTCCCAAATCTCTTCGAATAAGCGGGCGCAATGTAAAAATTGGTGATCAGATTATCTTGTCCGGACCTATTGGCGAACACGGAGTAGCTGTCCTACAAGCCCGAGGGGAATTGGGTTTTACATCCGAAATCCGAAGTGATGTTGTCCCATTGAACCATATGATTGCCAATGCTCTTGAGGTAGGGAGACAGTCCGAAGAAAATGCTATTCATGCTATGCGGGATCCCACCCGTGGTGGCTTAGCAACAACATTAAATGAAAGTGCTCGTCAATCAAATGTAGGAATTGTAGTGGAAGAGGCTGCTATCCCTATTCTAGAAACGGTGTCCTCGGTTTGCGAGATGTTGGGTTTCGATCCACTTTACATGGCGAATGAAGGAAAGTGCGTATTTTTTGTAGATAGGAAATATACAGATAGTGTCCTAAGGGTGATTCGTTCTCATGAGTACGGCTCCTGTGCTGCGGTTATTGGTGAAGTTGTTGCCCAGCACCCTCAAAAAGTGCTTTTACGGACGACAATGGGAAGCACACGCTTGTTGGATATGCTTTCTGGCGAGATGCTACCGAGAATTTGCTGAGTCTACTTTCGACAGAGAATCCAATATTGGTTTATGCCGCGATGGATGACAATTTCAGCGGTATGGGGTGAGAGGATTGATTGGACTGAACCAATGGGAAGCAAATGACTTCTCATGAGAAGCAATTTTTCAAGGGTTGCAATCAGTTTTCCTCCCCATTGTTCAACATCTGGCTCTTGGATAATCAGCCACCCATCTTTTCTTAAAACACGTAGACATTCTTCTAGTGTGCGGTTTGCATCTGCTACATGATGTAAGGTATCGATAAGGATAACTCGTTCAAACGTATTTGCGGGAAAAGGGGTCAACTCAGCTTCACCCATGGTAAGGTTGCCTTGTAATTTCTGACTAGCGATTTTTAGCATTCCGAAACTGCTGTCAACGATCGTAATATTGGGCTGTATCCGCATCAATTGACGCGTGACCCTTCCTGTACCTCCACCTACATCCAAAACTTTCCCTGAAACAGGGAATTTGCCACATTGGATTAGCGTCTCTATGTTTGCATTGGGAATAATAAGGTCGTATATAGGAGCTATGCTGTCGAAGTGATCAAATGCAATGCGAAGACGCATGAAAAACTACCGACTGACAATTGGAAAAAATATCTTTTCCTTAAGCGGTTGGCTCAATAGAATAAAGTTAATCAGGATTAAGTTTTTACCACAGTCATTGTATGTTGTCAGGGCAATAGTCTCATTAAGTTGATTTCCGTTTTGGTCATAAACTCGTAAAAATAGCGAATGGTGAGAGTCAAATGGATGATCTGCGATCTTGATATCGTATCCTCCCGGTCCTATCGGTAAGGACGTACCGGTCAATCCAAGTCCTAAAAATTCTNTGCCATCAAGGTTCCCGCTGACTTCGATGATATAGCCATTGACAGGCTCTCCTTTAATATTGAATATTTGACCGGCTATGCCTGCCCACTGGCATCCTAGTTCGGGATGTAAGAAATTCACCAAATAAACCGGAGATTGTGCTTGAGGATAAACCGATATTGCTTGATCCGTGTTTGCAGTCGGTGGAATAGGAGAAGGTGTTTGAGTGAGTTCCTTCCCTAAAGAGTCCGTCTCGTGCAATTGAACTGAAGGAGTGACGGTTGGTCGGGTATTGTTTCCCTGCGTTTCTGGAAGAGCAATTGTTACATTGCTCTGCGCGGTTTTGGTGTTTTGGTGTTCTATTGTTGGGAATTGATGTGTGATTTGGCAGGATAGGAT
>JAOAHK010000090.1 GCA_026415275.1 Anaerolineales bacterium | reverse complement strand
GTAGCCGAATTGAGCGGCAAGCGGCTTTGCACTTTAATTAACTCACCTTACGCAGTTCCTTCGTAGCGCGACATTTATGTCGCCTGAAAACGCGAGATGAATCTCGCGCTACGGGCTTGACAGATCGGTTTAGAAAAATTAAAGGGATGAATTGCCAATCGAAATTTAGAAAGGAGAGAAGAACGATGAGTAAGAAAACCATTCGCCTGATATTGAGCTTAGGAGTGGTGCTTGCCCTCCTGCTCGGAGCTTGTGCGCCACAAGCCACTGAAGCTCCGCCTGCCCCCCAACAGCCCGCCGCCACTGAAGCACCTCCCGCTGCCGAACCCGGCGCAGCAACCGAAGCCCCGGCGGCGAAACCATTTGAGGGCGTGACCATCAACATCATGATGGAAGGCGTGCCGGATACCGAGTTCGTCCAAGCTGTATTGCCCAAGTTCCAAGAAGCGACGGGCATGACGGTCAACATCGAGGTGCTGAATTACGCCCTGATGCACGAAAAGCTTGTCCCCCAATTGACCGCCCCTGAGGGCGCCGGCTCGTATGACGTCATCGTTGTGGATAACTATTGGGTGGGCGAGTTCGTCAACGCGGGTTGGTTGATGGAATTGGATGATAGGGTTGCCAAAAGCCAAACCATCGACCTCAATGACTATCTGCCCTCGATGGTCGAGATGGTGGGTAAACTGCATGGCAAAACCTATATGATCCCCTTCTACAACTATGCCATGGCATTAATCTACCGCGATGACCTGCTCAACGATCCTGCCCTGAAAGAAGAATACAAGCAAAAGTTTGGCAAAGACTTAGCTCTTCCTAACAGCCCCGAAGAATACGTTGAGTTGGCAAAGTTCATGACCCGCGATACGAATGGCGATGGGCAAATTGATCTCTATGGCTCCTCGATGATGGGTTTGCGCCCCGACCCGACCACTATGGAGTTTCTGAATTACCTCTACAGCTCGAGCGGGCGGATTTATGATGAAAACTGGAATGTCACCATCAATAACGAAGCCGGAGTCAAAGCCCTGACCTTATATGTGGACGCAATGAAGAACGCTGCCCCTCCTGGCGCCCCCGCTTATGGCTTTGACGAGGCTTTCTCAACCATGGCGCAAGGGCAAGCCTTCAGCTACATCACCTTCAACTGGATGCTGCCCCAACTGAACGACCCAGAGAAGTCGCAGGTGGTGGATAAATGCAAGGTGGTGCGCGTGCCGGGTGGCAAAGGCTTGCTCGGCGGCTGGGGTTGGGCGATTCCGGTCTCTTCCCCGAACCCCGATGCAGCTTGGGCGTTTATCGAGTGGGTTGAGTCGTTTGAAATTGCCAAAGAGCGGGCATTGCTCGGCGGCGCACCCGCGCGGGCGGATGTCTTTGAGGACGCCGATGTCTTGGCAAAGTATCCCCATTACAGCGAAGTGGAGAAAATCGTCGGCGAAGCAATCCCCTTCCCGATCATGAGCCGCAGCCCGCAGGTTGTTGAAGAATTGGGCCGCGCAATTTCGGAAGCCGTCGCCGGTTCTAAGACCGTTGTCGATGCGCTCAACGAGGTTGCCGAAGTCCTGAAAGGATTGGTCGACTAAATCCTCGCTTTAGGGAGGTGCTGCCAACAGGAGGCAGCACCTCCCAATCCAAATCCAAAATGGCCGAACTCGCACAATCCGCTCCGAAGAAATCGTTTGCTCAGCCGATCCTGCGCACCGATCGCAAGCTGCGTATCCAACTGGTTATTCCAGCCATGATTGGCATCTGGCTGGTAGTTGGTTTTCCGTTGCTGTATGCGTTCTACGTCAGCTTGCATGACTATATTTTGAGCCGCGGGGGAATCGGGGAATACAACCTAGGGAATTACACCCAAATTTTCAGTGACCGATTGCTGATCGGGGCAACGCGCAACACGATGGTGCTCACCATCAGCGTTGTGGTCTTGGAGTTCTTAATCGGATTTGGGTTAGCTTTGTTATTGCACAACAAAAGGCTCAAAGGGAGAGATTTTTATTTGTTGATCTTATTGATCCCGATGCTCATGCCGCCCATCACCGTTGGGACAATTTGGCGCCTGTTGTTGCCCGGAGCTTGGCATTATCAATTATTTCTTAGGTTTAATTGGTTTACCCCAACCGGCGTGGCTGGGCGACCCGCGCCTGGCAATGGTCACAATTATTATTGTAGATATTTGGCATGAGACCTCATTTATTTTGCTAATTTTGCTGGCTGGTCTCACCTCTCTGCCGGATGAGCTTTATGAAGCGGCGATGATCGATGGCGCAAACTCGGTTCAGCAATTTCGTTTCCTAACTGTACCCTTGATGATGCCCACGATTCTGGTCGCAATCTTAATTCGCATGATTGCAGCTTTGAAAACCTACGACTTGGTGTATATCTTGACGCGCGGGGGTCCGGGAATCTCCACCGAGACGATCAGTTACTATATCTACCGCGTCGCCTTTGTGTTTTTGGATATGGGCAAAAGCGCTGCCATGTCTTTTCTGTTGTTGGTGGTGATTATCCTCTTAACCTTGATTCTGATGCGCATTATGCGCACTGCGGAGACGACCTGATTCTCGGTGGGAGTTTCGGTTTATAATCAAGTCTCGAATAAACTGCTTTCTGCGTGAGGTTTGGGATGAGTAAAGATTTACAACTCAAGGTGAGCGTCATTACCGGCGGCGGGTCGGGGATCGGAAAGGCAATTGCGAAAGCGTTTGCCGCAGCGGGAAGCCGTGTGGCAGTGACGGATGTCAATTGGGAATGGGCGAATATTGCCGCCAATGAGATCAAAGAAAACGGTGGGGAAGCCATTGCTTTGAAACTCGATGTCACCCGTCAGGATGAAATTCGGACAGTGGCAGATTTGGTCGTTGAACGGTGGGGCAAAATCGATATTTGGGTCAACAATGCCGGCGTCAGCACGATGAATCGCTTTATCGACCTAACCGAGCAGGATTGGGATTTCAACATGAACGTCAACGCCAAAGGGGCTTTCTTCTGCTCGCAGGTTGCGGTGCGCCAGATGCTGAAGCAAAAACCCGACACCAAAAGTGGGCTTAGGGGAAAGATTATCAATATTGCTAGCATGGCTGGCAAGCGTGGCAACGCGCCTTTCTTGGCCCATTATGTAGCTTCCAAATTCGCTGTGGTTGGTCTGACCCAGGCAATGGCGGGCGAATTAGCCAAGCAGGGGATCACAGTCAACGCGATTTGTCCTGGTTATGTGGCGGCCTCGATGCAGGAGCGAGAGGTGGAATGGGAAGCGAACCTGCGCGGCGTCTCCCCGAAGGACGTGCGTCAGCTCTACATTGACGACACACCCTTAGGGCGATTGGAGACGGCAGAGGATGTCGCAGCCGTTGCCTTGTTCTTGGCTTCACCCGCTTCTGATTTTATTACCGGAGAAAGCATCAACGTCAACGGTGGGGCATTTATGGATTAGACGGCTATGGATCGCGAACTCAATGCTGCCATCGAAGCCGCCCTACAGGCAGGGGAATTTTTGCGCCAAAATTTCGGTAAAGCCAATGCCTTGCGCTATAAAAGTGCCATTGAAATCGTTACCGAACTGGACGGTCAAACGGAACAAATTATCGCTAAGCGCTTGCAAAGCGAATTTCCCCACTATGGATTTTTAGGCGAAGAAGGACACCGCCAAGATAGCCAAGCGGGATTTTGGGTGGTAGACCCAATTGATGGCACCACCAATTATGTGCGCCGCATCCCCGTTTTCGCTGTTTCCATCGCTTTGGTGGTCGAAGGTGAGCCTGTAATCGGGGTGATTTACCAGCCCATGGTAGATGAATTGTTTGCGGCGCGCAAGGGAGGTGGAGCAACACGGAACGGGCAGCCAATTCAGGTCTCTCACGTAGACTCGCTTGGCAGAGCGCTGGTCGGCTCAGGCTTCCCCTATGACGCTTGGACTTCCGAACGGGATAACCTCGCTCAGTGGGGACGGGCGGTGAAAAGCACCTTTGCCGTCTATTGCACTGGGGTTGCTGCATTAGGCTTATGCGATGTGGCAGCCGGGCGAATCGACGGCTATTGGGAGCTTCACCTTTACCCTTGGGACATCGACGCTGGCGCCTGTATTGTGCGCGAAGCGGGTGGAGTGGTGACCCAAGTCAACGGAGAGCGGTTTGATCCCTTGGGACATACCGTACTGGCAGATAATGGGCGGATTCACGAGGCGATGTTGGGGTTGGTGGGAGATGGAGTACGCACCTGAGCGAGTACGATGCTCTAATCACCGGTTTCCTAAGCATCCCTTTGGGGTCTAGCGTAATCTGCTCAAGAAGTTCCTGCTCTGTCATCGTTTGCTCTCCTTATTTGGTATCAACCCCCTCTTTTTTCCTGAGCAAGTATAATCAAATCAACATCTTGTTGCTTGATCGCATTAGCCCACTGTAGCAACTATCAGGAGACTAAATAGAATATAAAGCATACGGAAAAAGTCCGTTTCCTTGAGTAAGGAGGCGCGATGAAAGCCAAACGCAAAACGGAGAGTGACCGCATTATGTTCGAATATGCTCCCATTTCCCTGTGGGAAGAAGATTTCAGTGGAATCAAAAAAGCCTTTGAGCGCCTGCGCGCTCAAGGAGTGGAGTCGTTAGAATCTTACCTCGATTCGCACCCCGAATTCGTTGACGAGTGCATGAGCAAGATCGTTGTGCGCCGGGTGAACCAAAAAACGCTCGAGCTTTTCAAAGCCCAATCCGAAGAGGAACTGCTTGCCAATTTGAGCAACGTCTTTCGCGATGAAATGCGCGTGCACCTGCGGGATGAGTTAATCGCTTTGTGGCAGGGCAAAACCTATTGGGCTGGCGAAGGGGTAAATTACACGCTCAAAGGTGAACCGTTGTATATTCGCCTGCATTGGTCTATTCCCCCGCACGCAGTTGACACTTGGGATCCCGTGCTGGTCACCCTTGAGGACATCACCCAGCGCAAAGAAGCCGAACGCCGCTTTCAGGCTTTATTTGAATATTCCCCAATTTCTCTCTGGGAGGAGGATTGGAGCAGTATCAAAGCCCTCTTTGACCAACTGCGCGCCCAAGGGATAACGAATATTCAACCTTATCTCCAACAAAACCCCGATGTCGTCCAAAAATGCATGGGAATGTTACGGGTGGTGAATGTCAATCAAAAGACACTGGAACTCTTCAAGGCAAAGAGTAAGGAAGAACTTTTGGCGAATTTGGACAAGGTCTTTCGCGATGAAATGGCGGTGCATTTTGCCAAAGAGTTAGAGGACTTGTGGAATGGCCTGACCGTCTATCAACGGGAAGGGATCAACTACGCCCTCGATGGAGAGCCAATTAATGTGCATATCGAGGTGCGCATCATGCCTGGTTATGAGAACACCTTCGGATGGGTGTTGGTCTCGTTGCAGGATATTACCGCTCGAAAGAAAGCTGAGGAGTATTTGCGCTATTTAGGCAGCCACGATGTCCTGACCGGTCTCTATAACCGCATGTACTTCGAGCAGACCCTCCGCGAGTGGGAACAGCAGCCACCCTACCCTATCAGTGTGCTCGTCATTGATATTAACGGTCTGAAACCCGTCAATGACACCTACGGACACCAAGCCGGGGATGACTTGATCCGTCGGGCAGCAGAAGTTCTCCAAAAAGCCTGTGAAGAAAACGATATTTTAGCCCGCATCGGCGGCGACGAATTTATCATCCTGATGCCCAATTGTGGAGAACGGAAGGCTGCTCAAATGGTCAAACGCATCGAGAACTTGAGAGACTTAAATAACAAATACCATTATCAGGCACCGCCTTTGAGTTTTTCAATCGGCAAGGCAAGCGCTGAGGCAGATCGTTCACTTCAAAAATTAATCGTCCAAGCTGACAATGCGATGTACCAAGAGAAAGGACGTTATTATCGGCGGCGCAAAGAAGACCAAGAGCAGCCCGCCTAATCGGCATACCCACTTTGTGGAGACCGTTTGGCAGGCGAGGGCGCCTGCGACTCCGCATCTCTTTCTCGCTGCGGAGATCATGCGGAGATAGAGATTCTCGCCAACTTTTCACCCATCGGAGAGATTTTCAAGGGTAAAATTAGAGCTTGTGCCTGCTAAGGCAGGATCGATTGAGTCAAGACAACACGATCAAACATCCTTCCAATCAAGGTTGCTAGGTTATGGAAATCGGTTTAGTACAACAAGTGGATATTGACGGGCAAATGCGAGAAGCCTATTTGGACTACGCCATGAGCGTCATTGTGGCGCGCGCCTTGCCCGATGCACGCGATGGCTTAAAGCCCGTCCATCGCCGTATCCTCTATGCTATGGATGAGCTAGGGTTGCGTTCGAATGCACCCTACAAGAAATCTGCCCGCATTGTCGGTGAAGTGCTGGGCAAATATCACCCCCACGGCGACGCTGCTGTGTATGATGCCATGGCGCGTTTGGCACAAGATTTCTCCATGCGCTATCCCTTGGTTGACGGACAAGGCAATTTCGGTTCCGTTGATGGCGATGCACCGGCAGCCATGCGCTATACCGAAGCCCGCCTATCGGCAATGGCAGAAGAACTGCTTGCCGACCTCGACGCCAACACGGTAGATTTTGTTGATAACTTCGATGGCTCGCTCAAAGAACCCAGCGTTCTGCCGGCCAAATTGCCCAATCTGCTTTTGAACGGCTCTTCCGGCATCGCGGTCGGTATGGCGACCAATATCCCGCCGCATCATTTGGGAGAACTGGAGGCGGCGATGAATTACTTGATCGAACGCTATGGCCAAATCGATGAAGTTGAGATTGACGAACTGCTTCGTCTGATGCCTGGTCCGGATTTTCCCACTGGCGGTGTGATTGTCGGCTATGAGGGCATCCGTCAAGCATACACCACCGGGCGGGGACGCATTGTTTTGCGCGGCAAAGCGCACATCGAGGAGAACGGCGCCAATCGCCATCGCATCGTCATCACCGAGATCCCTTATCAGCTCAATAAATCAACCCTGATCGAACGCATTGCCGAACTGGTGCGCGAGGGAAAGCTGGACGACATCAGCGACCTGCGCGATGAATCCGACCGTCGTGGTATGAGCATCGTCATCGAGTTAAAGCGCGGCGCGCAGCCCAAGAAAATTCTCAACCAACTCTACAAATACACGCCGCTTCAGTCCACCTTTGGTGTGCAGATGTTGGCACTGGTGGATGGAGAACCGCGCTTGCTCACCCTCAAGCGCGCCTTGCAAGTGTTCATCGAACATCGACGTACGGTCATTACGCGCCGTTCGCAGTTTGAACTGGAGAAAGCGCGCGCCCGGGCGCATATCCTCGAAGGTTTACTGATTGCGCTTGCTCATTTGGACGAAGTGATCCAAACGATTCGCCAATCCCCGGATGCAGATACGGCAAAGGAACGGCTGATCAAACGCTTCAAACTCAGTGAACGTCAGGCGCAAGCTATCCTCGACCTGCAACTGCGTCGCCTAGCCGCTCTGGAGCGGCAAAAGATCGAAGAGGAGCAGCGCCAGACGCTGGAGCGTATCGCCTATCTGGAAGATTTGCTGGCGAACCCGACCAAGATTTTGCAGGTCATCCGCGATGAACTCAACGACCTTGCGCAGAAATACGCCGACCAACGGCGCACGCACATCGCCGTTGACGCGAGTGAAAACTTTGCCGAACAAGACCTGATCCCCGATGAAGCGGTGCTCATCAGCTTGACCGAACGGGGGTATATCAAGCGCACAGCAGTGAAAGCCTTTCGACCGCAGGGGCGTGGCAGTCGCGGGGTAGCCGGCCACGCTACAAAAGAGGAAGACGAAGTTTTGGTGATCCTGCCTGCGCGCACTTTAGATACTTTGCTCTTCTTCTCGAATCGAGGCAAGGTCTATTCCGAAAAGGCGTATCAGATCCCCGATTCCGAGCGCCAAGCGCGCGGTATCCCCTTGGTAAACGTCATCGGTTTGGACGCTGGTGAAACCGTCACTGCTGTTGTCGCAGTGCCCCAATTCGATGCAGCCCGTTACCTCTGTTTAGCCACGCGCAACGGCAAGGTTAAGCGGATGCCGCTGGCTGAATTTGCCAGCGTACGCCCCTCGGGAATTCTCGCCATCTCCCTGGAAGAAGGCGATGAACTGGGGTGGGCGCGGCTGACGCCAGGCAACAGCGAACTCATCCTTGTGACCGAGCAAGGACAAGCCGTGCGCTTTTCGGAACAAGAGGTGCGCCCACAAGGCCGTGCAGCCGGTGGAGTCACAGGCATCAAGCTAACAGAGGGCGATGCTGTGGCAAGCATGGAAGTTGTCGAAGCCGATGGGGAATTGTTTGTGATTACCGAAAAGG
>JAOAHK010000089.1 GCA_026415275.1 Anaerolineales bacterium | reverse complement strand
GTGAACGGCTTGTCGGTGGTTTCGCTGGGCGATTATAGCTTCGGACAACCCAACCGCATCACCGTCAGCGTTGGCTTGGGGCGCGAAGGATTGATCGACATCGAGCGCGAAGCCAAGCTGGGAGGCCCCATCCACACCAAAGGCGTTTTGATCCTCAGCGGTTACCTGAGTGAGAAATTTGCCCACGATAAACCGCTCAGCCTATCCGCTCGCCTGGTGTTTGAGCAAAGTTACAGCGGCGTTGAAGGGGATAGCGCCTCGAGTGCCGAACTCTATGCCTTGCTCTCTGCTTTAGCAGATGTCCCCTTGCGCCAAGGGATCGCCGTGACCGGCTCGGTCAACCAAAAGGGAGAAATCCAAGCCATTGGCGGCGTAAACGAAAAAATTGAGGGCTTCTTCGATGTCTGCCAGGCACTGGGTTTGAACGGCGAGCAAGGGGTGATCATTCCTGCCAGCAATGTCGAGAACCTGATGCTCAAAGCCGCCGTACGCCAAGCGGTGCAAGAGGGCAAATTCCACATCTGGGCGGTGAACACGGTCGAGGAAGGAATCGAGATTTTGAGTGGCATCCCCGCTGGCAAGCGCAGCGAGGATGGCCGCTACGAGGAAGACACCTTATTTGCCCGTGTGGATGCCCGCCTGCGTCAGATGGCAGAGCAGATCGAACACTTTGCCCGCTCTGGCAATGGCAAACTAACGCAGCGCCCAGAAGACGAATAAAACCGAGACAATCAACAAGAAGAACCAGATAACCGCTTTCAGCAACCCAGGCAGAGTAGCAGTCAACAGGAAAACTAAGGGCACTGCCAAAGCCAACAGTGCCAGAACAGCCACTATTTTGCGCCCTTTTTTCAGTCTCTGAAGGATGATATCCTGCTCGATAGATTCCTCTTCCTCGCTGTAGAGGCTGGCTTCTGCTTCGCTTCCGATAACCTCAGCCGAGAGAATGGTAGGTACCGGACCTTTGAGATAATGTATGCGATAAGCAGTGCCGACTTGAAAGGCATCAAGTTGATATGGGGTCAGCAAGCGAATCTTGTGACCGCCGATTTTGATCTCGAAGTGACCGGAGTCAGGGCGCATTTTCCCGTGCTGAACCTCTCCTTCGGCGATCTGGATCGTTTTGGATGTCGTGGCGGCAATGTATTTGCGGCTGGAAAAATACCCCACAACGATAATCAACCCAATCACTGCACCGAGAATAGCGAGGGCGATCAAGGAGTCCTGCTCCGCGAAACCCCTGGTTGTACCAGAGCTAAGCGAAAAGGCAACAAACAACCCGATAGTACCCAATAGGACTAGGATAAACGAGGCAACGCCGAGTTTGATGCCCGCGCGGGTAGCCTGCTGGCGGGCTTGTTGGCGTTGGGAAAGCCGGCCTTGACGGTTAGCAAGCAAATCGTTAGAAGAAAAATGGAAAGTCTTGCGCAAAGCTTGATTGAGGGGGTTCATAGTTATCTCCTTAGCGTACTTCGAAAGTCAAAGAACGGTCTAACTTGTCATTCAAGTAAAGATCGACCTTGTACTGCCCTGCGGGCCAGAGGTTGTCGTTGCTCAACTCAAAGGTCAAGGTGCCGTCGCCGCTGGTGAGCACCGTTTCAGTGAGGTAGGTGTTAGGCTCAACGCCCTCGACATTCACAGCCGTCCAAACGGCTTTAACGGTTGTATCATCCGGGGCGTTTTTCAGTTCGACGATGGCATAGAACACCTGATCCGAGGCAAACACGGTGGTCGGGGAACCACCGTTCGGATCGGCGGTGGTGTAGGCATTGGCGATGTTAGCCGTGCTGAAACTGGCTTGGCAGGCAAGGGCTGCAACGATTAAGGCGGTGATAACAAGGGGAATGCGGTAAATTTTCATGATTTTCTCCTTTTTTAATTATGGAGTTACTTTATCATAAATATCTAATACTTGCTAGGTTTCAAGCGGATGAGTTCCTCATCAATTGTCTTTTTCTTCACCAATTGGATTCCTGAATGGAAATTTAGAACAATTTGTTGGAACTCTTTTCAGATGTCTTCTGCTCAGGGAAATGAATCAGTGGGCTATTCCGCATGAAATAGTTCGGTAACTAGCGCAAAGGTTGTGTTTTCGCGTCAGCTAAATCATTAGATTTCTGATGTCACTAGCCCGAGTTCCAATCAAAGCTCAGAGGAATTTTAAGGTGTGCAATCGATTCAGGATAAAATTGAGCAGATGACAAGAATACAGACACCAATTCTGGTGACCGGCGTTCACCGCAGTGGGACAACCTGGGTGGGCAAGATGCTCGCTGCCTCTGGAGAAGTTGCCTACATCAGTGAGCCGCTCAACGTCTGGCATCGGCGCGGTGTCTTTGCAGCCAAAATCCCTCATTGGTACTTTTACCTTTGCAAAGACAACGAAGACGATTATCTCCCGGCTTTCCGAGAAATGCTGAATTACAAATATCGTTGGGGACAAGAAATTCTTTCGCTGCGTTCCTTTCACGACTTGGGACGAATGGCGCGGGATGGCAGCGCATTCCTGCTTGGCAAAGTCTTTCATCGTCGTCCTTTGCTCAAAGACCCTTTTGCCGTATTCTCCATTCCCTGGTTCATCGAGCGATTAGGTTGTCAGGTGGTGGTCACCGTGCGCCATCCGGCTGCCTTTGCCAGCAGCCTCAAGCGGTTGAACTGGCCCTTTGATATGCAAGATTTGTTGATACAACCCCTCCTGATGCGCGATTGGCTTGAGCCTTATCGAGAGCAAATGTGTGCTTGCTTGGCAAAACCGCAGGACATTCTCCAACAAGCTGCAGTTCTATGGTCGATGGCGTATCAGACGGTTTGGAGACTAAAAGAAGAAGGCTATCCGCTTTGGTTAGTGCGCCATGAAGATTTATCGCTTGATCCATTAGGGGAATTTCGAAAACTGTACAAAGGCTTAAGCCTTGATTTCACTGGAAAAGCACAGCGGCACATCGAGGAGTCGAGCAATGCTGAGAATCCAAAGGAACTCAAGAAAGAGAAGGTCCATTCGGTTCGCTTAGATAGCCGCTCAAACCTGATGAACTGGCGTAAACGGTTGAGCGATGAAGAAATCGAGCAGGTCAAAACCCTAACGGCTGAAGTTGCTGCCCTTTATTACCCAACAGAAAGTTGGGAGGGAATCTATCCTACATCCTAAAGCCAGTGAGATGTGTGAAAAGCTTGGCGGTACAAGCCTTGTTGTAGCGCCGAGCTCCGCTCGATACAGTGACAAGCAGACTTGGTAATAAGGGAAGTATCTCATAATGGTAAAATCATTGGAGATGCAAAACAACAATCTCTTGCAGACTTCGAATCCTTCTAGGGAGATGAGGCTTCCCCTTGTTTCAATCGTTACACCTTCTTTCAATCAAGCCCAATTTTTAGAGGAAACCATCCTCTCTGTTTTAGGTCAAGATTACCCCAATTTGGAGTATTTGATCGTGGATGGTGGCTCAACCGATGGCAGCCTTGATATCATCCACCGTTATGCCGATCGCTTGGCTTGGTGGATTTCTGAACCCGATCGCGGGCAAACCGATGCGATCAACAAAGGCTTTGCCCATGCCAAAGGCGAAATCTTTGCCTGGCTTAATTCTGATGACACTTACCTCCCTCACGCCGTTTCGGAGGCGGTAGAATTCCTTCAAAGGCATCCTGAAATTGGCTTGGTGTACGGCAATGCAAACTTCATCGATGAACAAGGCCGAGTGCTGGGCAAGTTTCCCGCCCGCCAGACCGATTATCGGCGTTTGCGTCGCGGATACGTTCATATTCCACAACAAGCCGCCTTCTTTCGTGCCGAACTGTGGCGACAAGTCGGCCCATTGGATCCCTCATTTTATTTTGCGATGGATTACGATTTGTGGGTGCGTATCGCTCGGCTTTCCAAAATTGTTTACCTGCCGCGCCTATGGGCAAACTTTCGCCTGCATGGCTTGGCAAAGACCATTGCAGCCGATGATCGCTGTTGGCCCGAGATGCTCCGCGTCCATTATCGCGATGGCGGCAGCCCATTTGCAATCATCGTCTGGAAAAGCTGGCTGCGCAAGCTCGCTGCCCCTTATTTACAATGGAAGCGACGCCGCTTGATCAATCTCTCTCTAGAGGAAATTCCATGAAGTTCACCACGACTGCTCTACACGATGTTTTGTTGATCAAACCGCAACTTTACCACGATGAGCGCGGCTTTTTCTTTGAGCTCTATCACGATCAGAAATATAAAGAAATTGGGCTAGAGCAGCGCTTTGTGCAGGACAATTATTCCCGTTCGCGGCAGGGCACCCTGCGTGGACTGCACTACCAAATCCGCCAGCCGCAGGGCAAGCTGGTTCAAGTGATCGTGGGAAAAATATTCGATGTTGCGGTCGATCTGCGCCGCTCTTCGCCCACATTTGGCAAGTGGGTCGGCGTGATCCTTTCCGGCGAGAATCATCACCAGCTCTGGATTCCGCCCGGTTTTGCGCATGGGTTTTATGTGCTCAGTGAGTGGGCAGAGGTGTTGTATAAAGTCACTGCTTACTATGCCCCTGAATGGGATCGCACCTTGCGTTGGGACGATCCGAGCTTGGGTATTGCTTGGCCGATTCGAAATGGAGAAAGCCCACTGCTTTCCGCAAAGGATGCAGCCGGAAAGACACTTGCTGAAGCAGAAGTATATGAAGAAGAATGAGAAGGAGTTTTGATGAAAAATGTCTTGGTCACCGGTGGAGCAGGTTTTATTGGCAGCAACTTCGTGCGCTATCTTTTGACCCACGAACCCAACGTGCATGTCTATAATTTGGATGCTTTGACCTACGCGGGCAGTCTAGAAAACCTAAGGGACTTGCCTGACCCCAATCGCCACACTTTTCTTCATGGAAATATCTGCGACCAAGCTTTGGTTGAGAGGGTCTTTCGGGATTACGAGATTGATCTGGTGGTTCATTTTGCCGCCGAATCGCATGTCGATCGCTCGATCTTCGAACCCGACGCCTTTATCCAGACCAACGTTTTTGGCACGTTTTCCCTCTTGGAGGCAGCGAAACGGGCATGGTTAGACCGTTCTCCGCCGAGTTCCGAGGTGCGCTTTCATCACATTTCCACCGATGAAGTGTTTGGTTCGTTACATCCCGACGACCCGCCTTTTCGTGAGGATACCCCCTACGCGCCTAACTCTCCTTACGCCGCCTCGAAAGCAGCCAGCGACCATCTTGTCCGCGCGTATGGGCACACCTACGGCTTGCCCTACACCTTGACCAATTGCAGCAATAATTATGGCCCGTATCAATTCCCCGAAAAGTTAATTCCGCTTATGATCCTCAATGCTTTAGAGGGAAAATTTCTTCCAGTTTACGGCGATGGCAAACAGGTGCGGGATTGGTTATATGTTGAGGACCACTGCGAAGCCATTTTGCTAGTCCTGCGCCAAGCGCCGCTTGGGGAAAGTTATAATATCGGCGGCGGCAATCAACCCACCAACTTGGAAATCGTCGAAAGCCTGTGCGATATTCTCGATGAAGTTGTTCCAAATTCCCCACACAAGCCACATCGACGCTTAATCCGCTTTGTAGCGGATCGGCCGGGGCATGACCGCAGATACGCAATGGATATCACAAAAATTTCTACTCAATTGGGCTGGAAGCCCAAACATACATTGGCAGAAGGATTATTAGCGACCGTGCAATGGTATCTGGAAAACGAAGAGTGGGTTGAAGCTATTCGCCAACGTGGGGATTTCAAGGCGTGGATGCAACAAAATTACGCTCAACGAGGAGAAAGACCATGAAAGGAATCATCCTAGCGGGGGGCAAAGGCACCCGACTATTTCCGCTGACCGTCAGTATTTCCAAACAACTCTTGCCAGTTTACAACAAACCGATGATTTACTACCCACTCTCTATGCTGATGCTAGCCGGAATTCGTGAAATTTTGGTGATCAGCACTCCCGAAGCCCTGCCCTTGTTTGAGAACTTATTAGGCAGCGGCGCGCAGTGGGGCTTGCGCTTTGAATATGTGGAACAACTCCACCCGGGTGGATTGGCGGAGGCTTTTTTGCTCAAGCCAGATTTTTACCTTGGTTCGCCGGTGTGCATGATCTTGGGCGATAACATCTTTTTCGGCCATGGTCTGCCCAAGCAACTCCGCCAGGCTGCTACGCTAACCGAGGGGGCTTTGGTTTTCGCCTATGCTGTGCGCGACCCGCAGCGTTACGGCGTAGTTGAGTTTGACGAAAACGGACGGGCGTTGAGCATTGAAGAAAAGCCAAACCATCCACGTTCTCCCTATGCTGTGCCTGGCATGTATTTTTACGATCAGCAAGTGTACGCATTGGCAAAATCCCTCAAACCCTCGCCACGCGGGGAGTTGGAAATAACCGATCTCAATCGCCTGTATTTGGAAAAGGGGCAACTGCGCGTTGAAATCCTAGGGCGTGGGGTGGCATGGCTAGACGCCGGCACCCACGAGTCTGTCTCTTGCAGGCAGCCAATTTTGTTCAGACGATTGAAGAACGCCAAGGGATGATGATCTCCTGCCCGGAGGAGATTGCTTACCGCATGGGGTATATCGACAAAGTTCAATTGCTTGCCTTGGCGAAGAAGATCAACAACAGCTATGGCGAGTATCTGGAGCGATTAGCCAACGAAGCGTAGTAAGAAAGGTCTAATCTGGATGAAAAATTTAGGAATCTCTTGGGCAAATTAGATTGAGACTGCGCTTGGTTTTGGCATGAATGAGGATGAGTTGTGCTGGGTATGAAAATTCTCTTACTGGGCAAAAATGGACAGCTCGGTTGGGAGTTGCAGCGCTGCTTGCAGCCGTTGGGGCAGGTGTGGGCCTTCGATACTCCCAAAATTGACCTCAGAGTGCCTGAGTCGATACGACCGCTAATCCGAGAGGTTAAACCGAATGTTCTCATTAATGCCGCCGCCTACACCGCCGTAGACCGCGCCGAGAGCGAAGGCGACTTAGCGTTGAAGATCAATGCTGAAGCTCCGCGCGTGATGGCTGAAGAATGCGCCTCCTTGAAAGCCCTTTTGCTCCATTATTCCACCGACTATGTCTTTGACGGCACGAAAGGCAGCTCATACACCGAAGATGACCAGCCCAATCCGCTCAACCAATATGGACGCAGCAAATGGATGGGCGAGCAGGCAATCCAAGAGGTAGGTGGAGGCTACCTGATCTTCCGCACAGCGTGGGTGTATAGCCTGCGCGGTGATAGTTTTGCAAAGAAGGTTCTCCAATGGTCGCGCCAACAGGAAACGCTGCGGGTGGTGGGTGATCAAATCAGCAACCCCACTTGGGCGAGAATGCTGGCGGAAATCACAGCGCTTCTCCTTGCTCGGTATTCCCTCGCCGAGCTTGTCAAGCGCAGGGGACTCTACCATCTGGCTGGGGACGGCTATTGCAGCCGTTACGAATGGGCAAAGACAATTTTAGAGCTCGACCCTGAGCCGCAGACTCGCTTGACCCGCCAAATTCTGCCGGCTAAATCCGAAGAATTCCCAACCCCCGCTCAAAGGCCTTTATTCTCGGCGTTGAATTGTGAGCGTTTTGTTTCTACTTTTGATCTGCAATTGCCCCCTTGGAAAGAAGCCTTGCAGTTGGCTCTTGATAAACTCTAAGATTGGACAAGCGGATAATCCTGCTCGACGTTATCTAACCCTAAAAAATTTTTCCCTATGCCAGAGCGCATCTTGATATCCTCTCTGAGGCTGGTTTCGCTTCTTCACATCTTACCCAAGGGTACTTTCGGGGTGGATTATTGGGCAGAATCTCGTCCTATCCACGATACCGATGTGTAGTGAATTGAACCGCTGACTCAAAAACGGTAGCAGGAAATTGATCAAACCCTAATCCTGCCTGAACCCGCATCAAATAGCAAATCGTCTCAGTTACGTTCCTTCTCCATAAGCTGAGAGGTAAAATATGATAAGATAAGAGCCATAACACGAACATCGAGGAGATCGAGAATGAAACAAATTTGTGTCATCGGGGTTGGTTATGTTGGTTTGGTCACCGCAGCATGTTTTGCCGATTTGGGAAATCGTGTCATTGCTCTCGATATAAACGAGGAAAAAATTGAGGGCTTGAAAAAAGGCATTATGCCCATCTATGAGCCAGGCTTGGAAGAGCTTGTAGAGCGCAATGTCAAAGCCGGAAGATTGAGCTTTACCACCTCGTATTCAGAGGCGTTGAACGGCACCGAGTTTGTCTTTATCGCCGTTGGCACTCCCTCTGGAGTGGACGGCGAAGCCGACTTACGCCATGTCGCTCAAGCGGCGCGCAGCATCGCCTGTCTCTTATACACATCT
>JAOAHK010000088.1 GCA_026415275.1 Anaerolineales bacterium | reverse complement strand
ACCCACCACTTGCCCAGTTGATCGCCGCAGCGCAGGGTGAAGCCAACCATGGGATGCCCCGCCCGCCAGCATCCACCAAGCGTTTATCCGATAATGAGTTATGAAACGGTGTATTCCGCAACGGCATTAGAAGCACATCCATCTGCTTGAGGGCATATGCATAGTCCTCTGGTTCAATGATGGGCAGAAAGATACGGCGGCTCTCGGGCAAGCTGTCAAAGAGCTGATAGACTTCCACGTCCCCAGCGATCACCAAACGAACATGGGGAAACTCACGCAGCACTCGGACAATCATGCGTTTGACTTGAAATACATCTTCCAACTCTCCGCCTAATCCAATCCAGCCGAGATTGAGGGTGTGACGGGGACGCGTCGGTTTGGAGTTTGACAAGTCTTCGCTATCCCAAGCTGGGGGAATGACGGTCACTGTAAAGTTGGCTTGGCGCAGGGTGTTGGCGAAAGTTTCACTTGGGACAACAATGCGATCGGCAAGCCAACAAGCAGCCGAATAAGCCTTGGCGCGCGCTGGGCTATTCAACCCTACCCATTCAAACGCAGGGTGCCGCAACGGGAGCTGTTCGAAATCGGCTTCCAAATAAACTAGGACTGGCAGTTTAGCGCTATGGGCGGCCGCTAACCATTCCATGCTGTGTGGATCGCTGTGTGGATGCACTGCCAGCACAGCGTCAAAGCTGCTTAAGTCTGGTGATTGACTGGCAGCCAACTTAATGAGCTGACAGTCCAGCTCGGCTAACTTTGCATCAGGAACTTTGGAGGAAATCAACGGTAAATCGGGCAAGGGATCGATCCACAAAACTCGCAACGCCTGTTTGCCTATCTCGATTGATGAAGCAGTGCTTGTTTGTGCAGACACCGTTTCCCCATGCACTTCTTTTTGGAGATAGATGTTTTGCAGCAAGTTTTCCAAGCCAATCGCCAAATCTTCACGCCCATCCTGACGAGCTTGTCGGATATTCAGCTCTAACAAGGCTGGGATCAGCTCATCGATCTCGTCCAAGCATTCGGCGACTTTTAATGCGGGGTGAGGACTGTGGAGGATGTCATCCAACAGTTGGGCAGCCCTTTGGAGCTCTGCTTCTGAAATTGCTGCAGGGCGTTGGGCAAGCCGCTCCACCAGGTCAGCGACTTGTTTTGAAGGGGCAGAAAGCGACAGAGAAGCTCGCAATTCATTCGAAAGGGCGGGCGTCTTTCCCCCTTGACCCAGTGCTACTTCAACTTGAGCCAAATTTATGCGCCGCAGCACCTTTGGATCTTCGGGAGCTAACTCCTGGGCTTGGGTATAAAAAGCCAGTGCTGTAGCGGGGTCGCCATCAGCAAGATAGCAATCGCCCAAGACCAGATAGGATTCAATATCCGCAGGATATTCACGTAAAATCTGGGCATACACTTGGATCGCCTGCTCGATGCGATTGGCTTCCAAATGTTGTTTTCCCAGTGCCTTGCGTTGTGCTAAGTCCAACGACTTTGTCTCCAAATTCATCATCGAGATAGTTATAAAACGAAATCCCGCACTCGTCTATAAAGGATAAATGAAGAATGCGTAAAGAGAGGGTAAAAGGGATATGGTAAGAATTCAAACTTAAAAATCTTTTTCACTCCTGGTCACCATAAACCTTGAGCAACAAAACCTATATCTGACATCATTGTTCTATTATGGATAATAAGTATTCTCCCAATTCAACCATTCCCTGAGCTAAAACTTTGTCTCCCCGCTCAATAGCCCTCTGAGCCTGATCATGGAGTTCTTCAACCAAGTCGATAGAAATGAGTTCCCGAAAAGCCTGCAGCGCCAAGAGAGGATCCTCTGATGTTAGAATTTTCTGTATGATTAGCCTTGCCTCCTCCTTTTTTTGATATTTTTCCTGAATCTCGTTTATTCTTTGGACAATATCTCGGCCGGTTAAACCTTCTCTCAGCAACTCCGACAACCTCAATGCTTCATTGAAAGTCTCTAGAGCCATTGCATATTCATGCAAATTGCATAACAACTCAGCGCACACAAGAAGACCAATAAGCTTAAGTTTCAAATCTTGCATTGAGGAGAAGGTTGCAAACAAATGCTCCACGAACTTCAGCTTTTGGAGCGGATTTGTGTCTGGCATTTGTTGTTCAACTATAGCTTTGAGAGATAGGGCGTCTGAGACCAAGTTCGTTGATCCACCATAATAATTTTCCACCTTATACTGCTCTGAGAGGAGCACATCTGTAAGGTATTTTTGTCCTTGGGTAAATAAAATTAATTGCCTCAGCTTTGGATCAACCGCTTCAAGGTAAGGTCGAATATTTCTGCGATGATTCAAATAAGAAATTCCACTACGGAGCATTCCGCCTGCACTTTGACGATAGAAATAAAGCGCCTCTGGAACAACCTCCAATTGATAACCGCAGAGCACAGCTTTTGAAAAGAATTCCCAATCTTCGTGTCCAAGTCCATAATCTTCTGTAAAACCTCCGAGTGCCCAAAATACCTCTTTGCGGATTAAGGCATTTGCATCTCCAAAGCAATTCTTGAAGGCACCAACAGTAATAGAAGGACCTAATGGAACCCAATAAGCGTAGGATTCAGAGGGTGGGTTATCACCTGTAAATAGATCCATTACACAGGTTAGGATATCCGCTTTCGTTTTCTGCGCAACTTTGATAAAAACATCCAATTCATTGGGTTTGGCAATATTATCATCATCCATAAATAACAGATAATCACCTTGGGCATGTCTTGCTGCAGTGTTGCGTGCCGCGCCTAAATATTTATTTTGTTGACGAATAATTTTCCATCCCTTCTCAACGAAATAAGGTTCTAATACTCGCAAGTAATATAAGGCTTCAAGCTTATTACTGCCATCATCTACCAAGATGACTTCAAAATTTGGATAAGTAAGGTTCCTTAAGGAGTGTAACGCCTGTTTCAAGTATTGAGGTCGATTAAAATGAGTCATGCAGATAGACACCAGCGGTTTTTTTGTCTGTACTCGACCTTTAATATCATACTCGTGTGGTTTCAACCCCTCTATCCATTCTAACCAAGATTTTTCTGTCTCTTCGAACGAGATAGCCGGCTTCGCTGGAAGGATACCCTCTCGCAACGCTTGAACAATTTTATGCGCGAGGTCTTCTGCCTTCGGGGCAAAGCATACAGTATTTCTATCGTTTTCATGGATTAATTCAGGGATTCCACCTACATTTGATGTCAAGAAAGGGATACCTGCACCAAGACATTCCAAAATTGTGTAAGGAGAATTCTCCACCAGTGAGGCTATAACTGCCAATCCCCCTGAACTGGTTATATACTGAATTGCTTCTTGTTGGCTTAAGTTTGTAAAAATATTAATTTTCCAAGGCCATCTTTTTGCTCGTTTGTGAATGTACTCCTCACTCGACAACCCATCAACTTCGACTGATTTTCCTAAAAAACTGACCTTTTCCAAACCAATGAGGGGCTGTAAAGCTAGTTGATCAAGTGCGTCACAAAACAATACTAACCCTTTTCGGGTATAAAGTCGTCCGAAAAAGATTATCTCATGGGGGTTTTTCCGCAAGCTGGCTTTTTCTATCTCAACTTTTCTAAGGTTTTTAGGAAGGATATTCTGTCGAACGATGGACTTGCTTGGCAATTCCCAGCCTTCTGAAGATACCCAATCCAGCATGTAACGGCTAGGACTAATGACAACGTCAGCAAGAGATACACACTGACGTTCCATAAAATCGAGCTCAACTTGATCAAGCTGATTGAGATATTCATGACTCCCTTGTCTCTCCCATAAAGTAGGAGAATGAATCCCTACACATAGGATAGAATCCTGAAAAGCTAACCCCTGATGCTTAGCAAGGACTGAATAATATCCGCGACCCCGCCATTCTGGAAAATATATTAGATCAAATTGCTTTCTTTTGAGCCATTGAAAAACCTCGAATGAGCGAGAGATATGAAAGGGAGCGTCAATCTTAACCTTAAGAAAGCCATCGGGAAATGGGATGAATTGGATGTTCTTCTCTTTATACCACTCTATCCAATATTCCAATGAGTTCGTTTCTGTAAAGTTTCCTAAACTATACAATAGGGTAACCTCATGCCCCGCACTGGCAAGAGTCTCTCCTAAGGATGTACAAGCTGTTCCGATACCACCATTCCGAATAGGGCCGATGAAATCATCACTAACAATACAAATTTTCTTCTTCTTTCCCCCCGACTTTGACACGATGAGGTTTACTTTTCTTGAGTCACGATGGATCACGCTTTTTGCCATATCACATACATCCAATCTCGAACTTGTTGACTAGGTCGAGAACATTCCACCATTTTCAAGGGCAAATTATCGGTTAAGATTAGCTTTTCACCCTTCTTTTCTTTTGAGTCTTCTAGACGCTCGCAAATCACTTGTAAGTCATCATTGATGTAAAAATCAAATTGATGAATTCCCTTTCCGTTTTCAAAAGAAGCTTCGCGAACAAAGCCGGATAAGAAAAGAAACCCTCCTGGCAGCAAAAGGCTACTCATCTGTCTCATCACCTCATATGGGTCTTTACAATGATCGATAGCATTCCGCATCCAAATCAAGTCAAACGAATTCTCTCCAAAGATGGACCCGAGACTCTCACCATATGCCTTTATTAATGGATAACGGAGAGGAGGATAAGCAAGCTCTCTGAGGAAATCATGATAAACTTCTGCCAACGGATCAACAGCTACCAATTCCATAATATCCTGCTTGACCCCCCATCCCAAAATAGAAAGTGGACCGGAACCAACATCTAATACACGCGGTTTACGTTTTTGGTTTTTATACACCATCTCAAGGTAAGAAAGGAGTGAGATGGGAAAAACCTTGTGTTGACGTTCTGGGATGGCGCGGTTTAACATTTCATCCCCAAATTCGCCAATCAAAGCTAATTCTCGCCACCAAAAAATTATTTCATCTTGAAAAGATGGATTTTCCTTCAGAACAGTCTTTACGCTTAGCAATTCTCTGATGTCAACAGGAGCCCATTCTAAAGGTAACGGAGGATGGCTATATAGGTGGTGTAATAATTCTAGCTCTTGGGGTGCAGGTGAAAACTGTTCCAGGTGCTTTAGTTGGCTATAAGCTTTATTGGCTTCTCCGATCAAGATATATACATAAGCTAAATAAATCCGAGCTTGAGGATATTCTGGATGTATATGACTAGCGTAATAAAAATCTCTAAGCGCAGGCAGAATCTTTCCTTGAAGAAGGTGCAAATTTCCTCTAGCTACCAGTAATTTCGGTTCTGCAGGTGTTATATTCAATGCATCACTGTAGGATAGAGCGGCTTTTTCCCAATCTCCATTTTGAAATGCTTGTTCGGCATTGCTCAGTAATCTAAAGTACTTTTTTTGCTTATAAGGAATCTTTTCCGAGATTTCTTTAATTACCTGTGCGCACCGCTCAGTTGCCCGATGATCCAAAGGGCCACAATAGTCTTCCAAAAACTTCTGGCGACTTGGGCGATCCATCCCAACACTCTGGAGCGCCTGACACAAAACAACCTCCAAATCAGAAGGGTTCTGAGCTCGGTAAAGTCCATCCTCTATATCATCAAAAATATCTGGGTTTTCACCATGCGGATCGTAGTAAATCGCTTCACGGCCTAGAAGCATTGCTTCGTAGAGCATTGTGCTGAAACGGCTAACAAGAACACTTGCTTTCTTTAGTTGGTCGATATAATTGACTTCCGCAGACTTTATCACGGGCAAGTCGCTAGGAAGATTAGAGTAATCCCGCGGATGTTGAGAAATGAAGAAATCAAGGCCGAGTTTTTCGCAAACGCTGATTACACTCTCCAGCCATTTCATTCGAATATCTTCAAAAATTCCATATGCAAAATTACAATTGATGATTACTACAGGTTTATCGGGTAATGAAGAAGGTTCTAAGGGATCATATTTTGGACTACCTGTTAGCAAAACATTTGATCGTTCTAAAAATCTTGAAGTTTTCAAACCACATACGCATACAAAATCAGAGTTATAAAGGACCTTTACGGTGTTTTTTGGGAAAAATACACTCCCTTCTTGAATGCCAACACTAGGGATTCCTAATAAACGGGCTTCCTGAACAATTTGATACTCCTCTGGACCCCAATCATTTGCTAAGACAACCGCCGAAGGTGAAACTGCGCGAAGAATTCCCTCTCGATAAGAAATTGGAAATTTGCCATTTTGTTGGAGCTTTTCTAACGCTCCTTCTCGACGTTCGGGCAATATCATAAAAATTACACTCTCAAGTTTTTCACCTAGGGGAAGCATCCATTCGACATGGGTATCATTAGATGGCACAACCAGAATCGGTCGTGATGTGCCAATATAATCAATGGGGCTTATTTCGCTTGAGTGTTCAAAATTCATCGGTCGTATCTCTAATTAGTACAGTCTCAGGACGGAGTCTTAGTACACTAAGCCCTTAGGAGAGCTTTCAAAATGAGTATAATCTTCCCCTAGGAAACATCAATAAAATCAGAATAAAGGATTAATAAAGAATCGATAAAATCACCAAAATGAGATTCCACACCTCAAGCCAATGGAAATAAAAACTATCTATAAAGTAGGCAATATTTCGCGCCTGAACATTCCCTCATCCCCACCGCACCTCTTTCCACCATCTCTTTCCCTCCCTTTGGAAGGTTAGTCGCTCCCACTCCGCTTGGGTATAAACAAGCACATCAACAGGGACAGGCAAGCCCGTCAGATCAAACTGACTCGCCCGCCGTTCAAAGGGCAGGTCAGAGTGTGCCAGAATCAAGACCACATCCAAGTCGCTGCCTACACCCCAATCGCCGCGCGCATAGGAACCAAAATAACCAACCTGCAGCACGTTGGTGTTTTCTGCCTTTGCCTGAGCCGCCCATGCTTTCAAACCTTGCAATACTTGTTGTCTATTTGGCGAGATGAGAACGGACGAATTCAAGGATCTCACGGGCATAGCAAATTGCCTCTGCGCTGTGTCGTTGATTATAATGTTCAAAGGGTGCCCCCTCAGGGAACCCACTGGGATAACAAGGCGGGATATAAAACCCATCCAATACTTGGGCTTTCTCAATTAGGTCTTCAGGCACTTTCACGGAAGGCGAAAGCTCTCTCAACAATCGAGCAACGCCATGCCCCCAAGCTTCCTGTCCAAGTTCGAGGTGCAGTGCCTTTACTGCCTTTTCCGCAGGCTGTTGAGCGATAAAACAAGCCCTTCGTAAAATCCATCTTCCTCTGAGTGAATTGCTTGCTCCAAATCCCGCATAGATTGTTTGAACCAGTCAAAAGAGCGATCGACCATTCTTTGGAACTAGCTCTAATTACTAGGTACCCCAATCGCGTAAATACAAAAAATCATAACCCACCGTGCGATTGGTCAGCTTGGCTATCGGTGGTAAAACGCGCTTGAAGTGATTGCGGCGCACTCGTTCGACAACCTTTTGCACAAAATCGGGGGCAAAGCCCGCCTCGACACAATCTTGTGGGCTATAGCGTTGATCAACCAAGAGGTAGAGCAACTTGTCCACCTCGGCATAGGTAAAGCCAAGTTCTCCCTCATCGGTTTGACCTTGCCAGAGGTCTGCTGTGGGGGGTTTGTTCACGATTGGTTCGGGCACTCCCATCGCTCGCGCCAATTGACGCACTTGGGTTTTGTACAAATCGCCAATAGGGTTCAAGGCACAGGCTGAGTCGCCATAGAGCGTGGTATAACCAAGCAAAATCTCGGTTTTGTTGCCAGTGCCAACCACCAAACCCTTAAAGGCTTCGGATTGATCGTAAAGCACAATCATCCGTGCTCGCGCCATAATGTTGCCTTTGCGGATAGAGTTCATTTGCGGGTCACGCTCGATCAGCGGGTCGACCATTTCGGTAATTGGGATGGTCACCGACTGCACACCCAAGGCATCGATAACCAATTGTGCATGTTCCAAAGATTCAGGGGAAGATGTTTGATAAGGCATGCAGACAGCCAAGACATTTTCTGCGCCTATGGCCTCAGCGGCTAAGAAGCAAGATAAAGCCGAGTCTACCCCACCCGAAAGCCCAATTACGGCATGCTTAAAGCCGAAGCGTTGAATTTCCGAACGGATAAATCCGGCTAAGATTTTACGGGCTAAATCAGTATTGATGGTCAAATCAAGGTTTGCCATAAGAAATCACCTACCGATTTGCTTGGGAAGCGCGTTTCAAAATCCGATCTAACTCACGCTGGACAAGCGCAGTGCGTTCATCACGCAGGAGAGGCAAGCGCGCCCGGGTGCGGTGCAGTTGATGGAGGTCAAGTTCGGCAAAGGTCAGACCCTCTTCGAAGT
>JAOAHK010000087.1 GCA_026415275.1 Anaerolineales bacterium | reverse complement strand
CATTATACCCCGTTCTTTCCCTTTTGACAAGAGAATCGCCCGAATCTGACCTCTACATGCGCTGTTTTTTGTCCACCCCCTCCTAATTTTCCTTAAGTGAGCTTAACAGTTTCGCAAATCGATTTTTGCTTAAAAATGCGCCTCATTTGCGAAAATTTTTTAATCTTTCCCAGCCCCTTCCACAAGAAGTCAGCGCTGCAGTCACCATAACGTTACCCTCTGCGCTTCGCTAGCTTTGTAAACATCAGTTCAACGGCTAGCTACCCACCCTTTTCGGAAATGCCCGCCAACCCATCCGCTACGCGCTTTAGACGCGCTGCAGCTTCTTGAGCCACACTGTCTAAGGTCGGATCTTGGATGATATTCAGCATCGCAAGGGGGTCGATCATGCTCACCACGGTTTGGTCATCTTCTTCATAGACAATGACATTACAGGGGAGGAGCAATCCGACTTCTGGGCGGGCGGTTAGCGCTTGATGAGCCAGAGGTGGATTGCAAACGCCCAGAATGGTGTATTTACGAAAATCTACGTTGAGCTTTTCTTTCATCGTCTTTTGGACATCGATCGAGGTCAAAACCCCAAATCCCTCAGCTTTTAGGGCTTGGGTGACTCTTTCCAACGCCTCTGCATAGGGAACGTTCAACGTGCATTGAAAACCTAGTTGGGTCATCTTTTCTCCTTTCTGCACACCAAGATGGGTCTCCTAGTTAGATGCGGAAAGCGTGCAAAGGGTGATCCAATGGATCGCAGGCGGGTGGCTGAAGGGGGAGGTCAATTCTCTTCTTGATGACAGAATGCCCAAAGTCGTTGTGCCACACGCTGCGGCTGTTCTAAGACGACCAGATGTCCGGCATTGGGGAGAATTTCCAAACGCGCCCTGGGGAGATGTTCGGCTAGCCGCTGGGCTTCGGCAACAGGCGTCATACGATCTTGTTCACCGGTCAGCAGAAGGGTGGGCGCTTGAATTTGCTGGAGTTCAGCGGTGAGATCAAAGCGGTTGCAAGCAGATAAATCGCGATACAGGGTGGTGGCAGGATTTTCGAGCAGGCGGCGCGCCGTGAGTTCTTTCAGTTTTTGCGGGGCGCTGGGAGCAAAGGACCAACGGATGAGCAACTCTACTGCCTGCGGCAAAGTCTCTGGGTGGGAAGAGAGTTGCAGAAGCTGCGGGTTTACCGGTAGGCGGGCTGCACTGCCGATCAAAATCAGCTTGCGCACGCGTTGCGGAGCGAGCAGGGAGAGCAGCAAACCGATCGCCCCTCCCATTGAATGACCGCAGCAATCCACTTGGGCAAGTTGAAGCCCATCGAGCCATTCGAGCAGGATCGCAGCCACTTCTTCGAGCGAATGATAATGGCGCCGAGCAGATTTGCCATGGTCTGGCAAATCTGGCGCAAGCACGGTCGTATCCGGCAAGCGGCGGATGTGTGGGGGCCAGGAAAGGCTCATGCCACCTGCACCATGAATCAAGAGCAGAGGGGGCGAAGTTGTTGCCTTCTGTTGCGAGACCATGTAATGAATGCCAGCCCAATTTGGCAAGGGTTTTCTCCTTAGAGCAGCATCCCTTTGCGCAGGCGGTCGGCTGCGTTTTCGTTGAGCGGAATCCAAACCCGCACTGTGGTGCCCTGATTGGGTTTCGAGTCGATTTGAAAAACGCCATTGACTAATTCGGTGCGCTCGCGCATATTCACCATTCCAAGGCTGCCGCGCTGTGCGTAACCGCTGGATAATGCCCTCGCATCAAAGCCAATGCCATCGTCTACGATCTCCAAGAGCAAAATATCTTGGGCGGCAAAATTCAAGCGCACCCAAATATGATCAGCCTGGGCGTGTTTACGGGCGTTGTTCACCGCTTCTTCGGCGATGGCAAAAATAACGCTCTGCTTGTTCACCTCTAAGTCCTGCACGGTTAGAGGGTCAGCTTGGACAATCACCTTTTGGTTATAGGTTTCCATCATTTTTTCCGCCATAGCTTGTAAAGCTGCAATCAACCCTTGAGACTCCAGCACCAAGGGGCGCAGGGTGAAAAGCATGTGCCGAATTTCCTTGGTTGTGCGGCGCGCCAGTTCTTCGATTTTATAAAGCTCCTCAGCCGTTGCGCGTGGGTCCCGTTCAAGCAAACGCCGCGCGAAATTGACCCGCATGGCAAGCGCCGAAACCGATTGGGTGGGACCGTCGTGTAAATCGCGAGCGAGTTTCTTGCGTGCCTCCTCTTGGATTTCCACAATGCGTTCCTTCTCCTCCGCTAATTTCTGATAGAGCAAGGCGTTTTCAATGGCAACCATGGCTTGATTGGCGATAATTTGCAAGATTTCACACCGTTCAGCGGTGAAGTAATCGGCTCTGGGATGACCAAAGAGCAATAAGCCATAGACTTCGAGTCCCCGGCGCAAGGGTAGAAAATACGCCGCTTGGCAGGGGCGGAGAGCAATTGCCCTACTCAACTCCGCATCCCGCATTGGTTGATAAACCAGTGTAGGCTGATCGCTTTCCAGCGCTTTTAGGAAGGTTTTGCTGTTGGCAGAGAAAACAATGCGCTGGTCGGCGGGAGTGAAATGGCGAGCGGTGACCACGCGCAAGCCTGCTCCTTCCGCAGTTTCTTCAATCATTAAGACCGCCGAGACCAACTGGTGTTCTGAACCGTCAGCAGCCAGGAGCGCTTGTGTGCTGGTATCCAGCGCGATTTCGAGGACACGCTGGTAGTCCAACGTGGCACTGAGGGTGTTGATCAAACGATAGAGGGCTCTGCGCCGTTCACCCTCCAGCTCTTGAGGGGAGGAGAGGTTAGAGGACGACGCGGGGGCTTTCTGGAGGATGCGGCGCTTAATGCGCAGCAACAAAAAACCGAATCCGCTGCCCAAGCTGAGGTAGGCTGTCGAATAGACGATCAGCAAGAATCTCACCGTCCAGTTTGCCTCTTGGGTGAAGATCAGCCAACTGTGCAAAATGCCGTTGAGCAAAGCGACGGAAAGCAGCCCATAAAGCGGCAAATTCAAAGCGGCACTAAACAGAGGCATGAGGCTGAGCCAACCGACTTTATAGAAACAGTATCCACAAAGGTACAGAATAAGGGCACCAACGAGAAAATCCAATACAACGCTGGGCATTCGCCCATAAAAACCGAAAGGGTAATAGGCGAACCCAACCAGCCATCCGAGATTCAGGATCGCATAAGCGATCAGCACGGAGTTAATGGCCATCGAGTCACCGTCCCAAATAGCCAGCAAGAGGAGGAATATCCCGCGCGAGCCGATGGTAAGAAGGTCCCATAAAGTAAGTTGGGGTTTTGGACGATTCATACTGTTTCGATCTGCCTTGATTTAAACACACTTTTCGGTCTACTCGCTTAACAATCTGGTTAGGTAGGGGATCAAGGAGCGTAAAGCGCGCCCGCGATGGCTCAGGGCATTTTTTTGTTCAGTGCTGAGTTCAGCCATCGTCAAGTTCAAGGAGGGCAAAAGGAAGATCGGGTCGTAGCCAAACCCGCCCTGACCGCGCTCCGTGGGGATGATTTCACCTTCGCAAACACCCTCAAAAAAAGCCAATGCTTGGTTGGGCAGAGCCAGGGCAAGGACACAGCGGAAGCGGGCTAGCCAGGGACGCGGTTTCCCCTCCAAGCGGGCAAGGAGGAAAGCGCGGCGATCGGCATCGGTAGCATTGGGCAGATTGGAATAACGCGCAGAGTAAATGCCCGGTTCTCCGTTTAGAGCGTCCACCTCTAACCCCGAATCATCAGCTAAGGTTGCCAACCCGCTGGCTTGGGCATAAGCTAAAGCCTTTTTGGCTGCGTTTTCGGCGTAGGTTAGCCCGTCCTCGCGAACGTCAAGATGGAGAGCTAGGTGGCGCAAATCCAGCAGTTCGATTGGCAAAGCTTCTAAGACGGCGCGCATTTCATGGACTTTGCCAAAATTGGCTGTTGCTAGGAGTAACTTGAACGGGCGGCTGATCATTGTCCAATAAATTTTACAACAGATTTTCAGAAAAACAAAATAAATAGTAATTCTTGACAGATTTAGAAGATCATGCTATAATTTTTGTATCCTTCCAAACGTGGATTATCTGTGTCTGTCAAGGGTCCTCTTCGTCTCAACGCGGGATTTATTGTTGGTCTTCCAGTTGGTGAAAGCCGCGACTTCGATGTTGAAATCTCCCATATCACTCTAGAGTCGGATCTGATCTTAGATGAGTTGAAGGGGAGTGTGCGCATCACCCGCACTGCTCAAGGCTTGTTGTTGCATGCCATCCTGGAAGCAAGCACACCCAGTCAATGTGTGCGTTGTCTCACCGATTTTACCCTACCCCTCCAAGTTGACTTTACCGAATTATATGCCTTCACGCGCAATGGGATGAGCGAAAGTGGCTTGCTCTTGCCTGAAGATGCCCAAATTGACCTTTCGCCACTCGTGCGCGAATATATGTTTTTGGCCATGCCCATTCAACCCTTGTGCATGCCGAGCTGTAAAGGGCTATGTCCAATCTGTGGCGCAAATCAAAACGAGAGTCTCTGCGATCACCCCGAAGAAGAGATTGATCCAAGATTGTCGATTCTGAAAACGTGGTTCAAACCCAGCAAGTTGGATTAATTTTTGTCCTGGTTCGCCTTTTTTCGTAAAGAAAAGGAGGGTGCACATGCTTATCTCAGGGACAAACATCGTGGAGGAGGTCAATCCTTTTCTCTTCCCATCTCCCAATGAAGTGGAATCACTCGATATCGGAGAGGAAGACGAAACTGCAGAGTATTTCCCGGAGGACACCCTGGATCTGTACTTGCGCGAGATGGCGACCGTACCCCTGCTCAGCCATCAAGAAGAGATCGAATTAGCGCGTCGTTTTGAAAAAGGCAAACAAGCCCAATTAGAGCTTGCCAATGCCAAACGCAAGCTGAGCAAAAAGAAATTAGAAGAACTCAAAGCGCTGATCAGCGATGGGTTAGCTGCGCGGGAACATCTGATCAAAGCTAATACACGCTTGGTGATCTCGATTGCCCGCCGTTACATTGGTTGCGGTGTGCCGTTGAGCGATCTGATCCAAGAAGGCAATTTAGGGCTTATCCGCGCGGTGGAAAAGTTCGAATACCAGCGCGGCTTTCGTTTTTCGACCTACGCCACGTGGTGGATTCGCCAGGCAGTGATGCGCGCCATTGCGATGCAGAGCCGCACCATTCGACTGCCGGTTTACCTTGGCGATCGCGTGCGCCAATTCCAAAACGTTGCTCACGCTCTCGAACAAGACTTGGGGCGGCCACCTACTTTGCAGGAATTGGCTTGTGAATTAAGAGAAACCCCGGAAAGAGTGCATTGGGTGATGCAGATGTCCCAGAGGCCGCTTTCCCTCGAGGATCCGTATGGCGAGGAAGAAGACGCCGAGTTTGGAGCTTTTATTGAAGATGAATCAGCGGAACAACCCTATGACGCCGTTCAACAGTTGATGCTTCAAGAACAAGTGGAGCAAGCCCTTGCGACCCTTAGCCCGCGCGAAGCACGGGTGATCCGTTTGCGCTATGGTTTGGGTTATCCAACGCAACTGACCTTAGAAGAAGTTGGAGACAAATTTGGCCTGACCCGGGAGAGAATTCGCCAAATTGAACTGCAAGCCCTGCGGCGCCTGCGTCACCCCAGTCGGGCGCGCATCCTCCGCGAATACCTATAGAAAAAACTCACCCACAGCGTTGACAAATTCCTTTGGCGCGGATACACTCACAATAGCATGAAAACCTGCCCAAAATCTCAAAACCTGATGATGTGCATGTGGATGGCGGCAATGCCCAAGCCGCCAAAGATGTGGACAGCCCGGTCTTCCCGAAGATCGGGTTGAGACGAAGAAATCCGAAACGACAAGGGCTGTCCAAAAGGGACAGCCTTTTTAATTCTCTCTCTGGAGGAGGAGTGTTGTGACCCACAATATCTTAGTTGCCGTAGCCTGGCCGTATGCCAATTCCGAAATCCACGTTGGGAATCTGACGGGTTCATATCTGCCGGCCGACATCTTTGCCCGCTATCAGCGTTTGAAAGGGAATCGCGTGGCGATGGTCTCAGGGTCGGATTCGCACGGCACGCCGGTGACGGTGCGCGCCGATGCCGAAGGCACCACCCCTTATCAAGTTTATCAAAAATATCACCAGGGATTTATTGAGCTATTTCAAAAAGCTGGTTTGACGTATGATTTGTTCACCAGCACCCATACCGCCAATCACTTCAAGGTCTCGCAGGCGATCTTTCTGGCTCTAAACCACAACGGATACCTCTACACGCAGAGCGAGCAACAGTGGTTTTCGCCCACCCAAAATCGTTTTTTGCCCGATCGCTACGTAGAAGGCACCTGCTATCTTTGCGGGTACGAAGGAGCACGGGGAGATCAGTGCGATGGCTGCGGCAGTTTGCTGGATGCCACTCAACTGCTCAATCCGCGCTCGAAGATCGACGGTTCTACACCAGAACTGCGCGAAACCGCGCATTTTTACCTCGATTTGGCAAAATTACAACCCGAAATTGTGCGCTTTTTGGAAGAACGCCAATCCTATTGGCGGCCAAACGTATTGCGCCAATCCTTAGGTCAGATCCAAGCCGAGAATTTGCGCGGGCGACCCATTACGCGCGATCTCGATTGGGGTATCCCGGTGCCCATCGAAGGCTGGGAGGGCAAGTGTCTGTATGTCTGGTTCGAAGCGGTGATTGGGTATCTATCAGCAACCATCGAATGGGCGCAAATACAAGCGCAACCCGACGCCTGGCAAGATTGGTGGTTTAACCCCGAAGCGCGGGCATATTATTTTATTGGCAAGGACAATATCCCCTTCCATGCCATCATCTGGCCCGGGCAGTTGATTGGCTCTGGCGAGTGGTTTGGCAAACTCTTTGCCAATCTTGAAGGAAAGCGATTGACTTTGCCCTACGATGTGCCAGCTAACGAATTCATGAACTTGGAAGGCAAGAAAATCTCTGGCAGCCGCAATTGGGCAGTGTGGGGCAACGATTTTCTCAGCCGCTACGACCCCGACCCGTTACGGTATTACCTGACCGCCAACATGCCCGAGACGCGCGATACCGATTGGGATTGGCAGGATTTCTATCAACGCAATAACAACGAGCTGGTGGCTACGTGGGGAAACCTTGCCAACCGGGTGTTATCTTTCACCTTCAAACACTGGGAAGGACAAGTGCCAGAACCGGGTGAACTGCGCGCCGTTGATCATGAGTTGTTGGAAAAAGTAAAGGTCGCTTTTCAAACGGTGAGCGAACATTTAGAAGCCGTTCGTTTGCGGGCAGCCCTTTTGGAAGCGATGAACCTTGCCAGTGAGGTGAACAAATATCTCGATGTCACTAGTCCATGGTTTGAGATCAAAACGGATAAAGCGGCGGCTGGGAAGTCAATTTTCACAGCGTTGCGGGCAATTGATACGTTAAAAACTCTGTTTGCGCCCTTCCTGCCCTTTAGTTCCGAAAAGTTACAACAATACTTTGGTTATGAAAAACCCCTCTTTGGCGAGCAAAAAACTGAACTGCTGAGCGACGAACTCGGCGAACACCGCGTTTTGCTCTACGATGGCTCTCAGGCAAGTGGGGAATGGACGATCAGTGAATTGCCTGCCGGACAAGCCTTGCAGCAACCCGCGCCGCTGTTCAAAAAATTAGAGGAAACGATTGTTGCAGAAGAACGGGCGCGTTTGGGAGCATAAGCTCGCCTAAGCAAGTTCAATCGATTCTCGTGGCGGACGGAGGTACCAGCATCCGTCCGCTTTGAGCCATAACTCAAACACCTTCCCCTGATAGTTCATAGCTAACCAATGGCATCCGTCAGCATCTTGCCAGCGCCGCCCGATGGACTCTATCCGCAGCCAGGCTTCCTGCCAGTAGATAGCATGAATCTGGATGGCATCAAATTCCCGGCCGCTGTAGTCAACCGCAATCGGCTGATAGGCGCGCACCTGAGATTGAATAGTGGGGTCGCTCCCCGCTGACATTAGCCTCTGCACTAGCAGCCAGAGCGCAGCTTCGGCACTTTGATTTTTGATCTGCTCTCGGTCGCCAAAAAAGCGATAGGGGTGAAGAGTGATCTGATCCAAGACGGCAACGCTGATCCAAACCGTACCGACCGGCTTATGCGGCGTTCCGCCGCCCGGACCAGCGATGCCACTAACCGCGATGGCTGTTTGCGTGCCTGAAAGTTCCTGAACACCGCGCACCATTTCGGTCACGGTTTGCTCGCTCACCGCGCCAAAGCGATCCAGCGTCTCCTGCGACACATTAAGCAGGTTCCGCTTTGCCTCATTAGAGTAAGCAACGATGCCGCCCCAATAATACTCCGAAGAACCGGGCACATTGGTGATGCGATG
>JAOAHK010000086.1 GCA_026415275.1 Anaerolineales bacterium | reverse complement strand
ATCAAACCCGCTGAAAGCATTCAACAAGCCGTGCATCAAATTCTGCTCGAGATCGGTGAAGACCCCAGCCGCGATGGCTTGATCAACACCCCCGACCGCGTCGCTCGCATGTACGAGGAGCTAACTAGCGGCTACCGCACCGACCCAGACTTATTGATCAACGGTGCCTTGTTCGATGTAGAATATGCTGATATGGTGCTGGTGCGTGATATCGAATTTTACTCTCTTTGCGAACATCACCTGCTGCCGTTCTTTGGCAAAGCGCATGTCGCCTACATCCCAGATAAGAAAGTCATCGGCTTGAGCAAAATCCCGCGCATTGTTGAGATGTTTGCCCGCCGCTTGCAAGTTCAAGAGCGCATGACTACCCAGATCGCCGACTTGCTGGAAGAGAAACTCCACCCGCAAGGAATTGCCGTAGTGGTCGAAGGTGCACACCTGTGCGCCATGATGCGCGGTGTCAAAAAAGCAGAAGCGACCATGACCACTAGCACGATGCGGGGTGTGTTCAAGACCGACGCAGAGCTGCGTCGCGAATTCTACGCCCAACTCAGCCGGCGACGGCATGATGAGTAATTCGAAGAAAGATGCAAAACCAAAATGTTTTAATCACCGGAGCAGGTCGGCGTATCGGCCGCGAATTAGCCCTCGCCGCAGCTCAAGCCGGCGCGAATGTCGCCCTCCATTACTACACATCTGCAGAGGGTGCTGAGCAAACCGCGCAGGAAATCCGCTCGCTGGGCAGAAAGGCGATTACCCTGTGCGCCGACCTCGCTCAAGTGGAACAGCTCCCAACCTTGATCGAAATGGCGGAAAGAGGGTTGGGTTCGCTCACTGCCTTGGTCAACAATGCCTCCATCTTCGAGCCGTTAGATTGGGAAAGCACCACTCTCGCCGATTGGGAACGGAACCTGCGCATCAACCTAACAGCTCCTTTTATTCTCAGTCAGGCGTTTGCTCGCTGCTTAGCCCCAGGCGCAAGCGGGCGGATCATCAACCTCCTCGATTGGCGCGCCTTACGCCCCGGCGCCGATCATCTTCCCTACACAATTAGCAAGGCTGCCCTCGCCGCCCTAACCCGTTCGCTTGCTCAAGCCCTTGCTCCGCAGATCACCGTCAACGGGCTGGCGCTCGGTGCCATCTTGCCCCCCGCCGATCAAAATGCTCAAAAAAGCATATCCCAGATTCTAGTCAATGTCCCCGCTGCCCGCTGGGGAACGCCGGAGGAAGTTACGGCAGCGTTTGTCTTCTTGCTCTACGGACCGCCCTATATCACTGGCGAGATTTTGCATGTCGATGGCGGGCGACACTTGGTATAAGAATCTGTTTTTATCAAGGAGAGAGGATGGACAAAATCTTGATCAAAGATTTAGTAGCCCGAGGAATTATTGGGATTAATGATTGGGAACGAGAAACCCCCCAAGAAATCCTGATCAATATTACCCTGTATTGCGATACCCGCCGCGCCGGCGAGGACGACGCCATCGAACACAGTGTGAATTACCGCACCATTGCCAAAAAAGCCCTTGCTCATGCGGAAACCGCCGCCCGTTTTACAGTCGAAGCCTTAGCCGAAGACCTTGCCCGGCTCTGTCTCGCTGAGCCAAACGTGCAAAAAGTCAGCGTGCGGGTGGAAAAACCAGGCGCGGTGCGTTTTGCCCGCTCAGTGGGGGTGGAAATCGAACGCAGCCGCAGCGAGAACAAGCAATAACCGGTGCCCGCGCAGAGGAGGACAACCGTGCAACACCTGGTCTATCTTTCGTTGGGCTCGAACATTCTGCCCCATCGCAACCTGCCCAAAGCAGTTGAATTGCTGAGTCAACAGCTCACCTTATTAGCCGTCTCTTCGGTTTACGAGACATCCCCTGTTGGCACCAGCGGGCGCAACTTTCTCAACGCTGTGTTGGTCGCCCAGACCCCCCTCACCCTTCAGCAACTGAAAGAAACCGTCCTGCGCCCAATCGAAGCCGTCCTCGGACGGGTGCGCACCGAGGATAAATTTGCCCCGCGTACGATCGATCTTGACATTATCGCTTGGGATGGGGTCGTTTTAGACGAAGACGCCTTTCGTTATGCTCATCTTGCCGTGCCCTTAGCCGAAATCCTGGGTCAGTATCCCTTAAGACGCGCCAACCGCCGCATCCGTTCTTTAGCCAAGCAATTTCAACGCCAACAGCCGCTCATTCCATTGCCCTTGGCAAGCTTTTTATAGCGGTCGGCAATCAGTTAACTCATCCAATTGCTGCAACAGCCGCGGCGAAATCGAATGGGCTGGAAGGCGCCGCTTTAATTCTGCGAGCGGGCTTTCAAGATCGGCGATCCGCTTCTCTGCGCTGGGGGTGCCAGTTGTAGCTTCACCATGGCAGCACCATAAGTGCATGGACTGAGCAAGCGGTGGTGCAAACGGCGCAGCCTAAGCACAGCTCTGAGTTGAGTTGCGGTGGTTCAAAGGGCTTTTCTTGATGTAACACCTTTCGGCGGCACAAGGCAACAGCGCGGCAAACGCCCTGATCACACTGATTGGGGTCACACAGTTGGTAGTTGAGGGATACGATTGCCTTAGGCATAGATCGCCTCCAAAACAGAGAAGCTTGAGCACGATCAAAAAAAGAGAGAGATGATCGCTTATCATAAGATGCACTGACCTGCCAAAACGTTACCATTTCATCATTTGCCAAGTTGCAGCAAGCTCAGAGGGGAAAAGAATCACCTTACAAAATTCTTAGGTGATTTGCAGCTTCAAAAAGCAAACTCACCGTTAGAATTGTCTTTGTATGGAGCAATCTGACTTCGCCGCCCTCGCTGATACCTTGGAAACGCTACCGCCCCAAGAAATCCTTGCTTGGGCAGTGGCGCAATACTCCCCTCAGATCGCCATGTCTACAGCCTTTGGGCCGGGAGGAATTGTTCTGTTGCACATGTTGCAACAACTGGGCTTAAGCATCCCGGTCTTCTATATCGATACGGGGTTATTATTTCCCGAAGTGCATCGATTGCGTTCACAGTTTGAACAGACCTTTGGCATTCAATTTGAGCGCGTTTGCCCTGCCTTAAGTTTAGAACAACAAGCAGAACAATTTGGGGAAAAGTTGTGGGAGCGCGATCCCGACCGCTGTTGTTGGTTGCGCAAGGTGGTTCCCCTCCAACAGGTTCTGCGCGACAAACGGGCTTGGATCAGCGCCATTCGCGCCGATCAGACCAAGCTGCGCGCCAAGGCGAGGGTGATCCTGTGGGATGAGCGAAATCAAGTGGTCAAAATTCATCCCTTGTTGAGGTGGAGCGAGGAGCAAGTGTGGGAATATATCCAGCGCTATCGCCTACCCTACAACCCCTTGCACGATCAGGGATATCCAAGCTTGGGTTGCATTCCCTGCACGACGCCAATTGAGAGGGGGGAGGATCGGCGCAGCGGCCGCTGGAGGGGGAAGGCAAAGGTCGAATGTGGTCTCCATGGCCCAATCCTCGAGTCCCTACACCACCCGTAGCGCAGGATGGATCTCGCACTTGGAATGAGATAAATGCCGCCCTACATACCGCTTGCCCCTTCTTACTTGACATTTAGAATAATTGTTCTATAATCAAGCTATGGATGCCTTTGAAACCCTGTGCCATTTAGCCGGTGAGATGGATTGGGAGTCCGATGAAGAGCGCACACCTTGTTCGACTGCCATCCCAGCCAGCAAAGAGAGGCATCTTGTACTCTATCATGCCCAAACTCCGCAGGGCAAATCGGTGCGCCTGCTGAAAACCCTGCTCTCCTCTGCCTGCGAACGAGATTGTTTTTACTGCCCCTTCCGCGCTGGACGAGATAGAGCGCGCGCTACCTTCCGTCCCGAAGAATTTGCCCGCTTGTTTATTCAGCTTTATCAGGCTGGGCTTGCCGATGGCTTGTTCCTCTCCAGCGGTTTGGTGGGAGGGGGCATGCGCACGCAAGATAAGCTCATGGATGCAGCCGAGATTTTGCGCCACAAACTAGACTTCCGCGGCTATATCCACCTAAAGCTCATGCCCGGCGCCGAAAAAGACCAAGTGCTACGTGCCATGCAACTTGCCGACCGCGTTTCGATCAATCTCGAAGCGCCAAACGCTCAACGGTTAGCCCAACTTGCCCCGCACAAAGGGTTTTTCGATGAACTGCTGCAACCTTTACAATGGGTGGAGCAAATCCGCCGCTCCCAACCTGCCCAACAGGGATGGCAAGGCCGCTGGCCCTCCACGGTTACCCAATTCGTCTTAGGCGCAGCGGGGGAGAGCGACCGTGAGCTCCTGCAAACCACCGAATGGTTGTTTCGCTCGCTCAGACTCTCCCGCGCCTATTATTCACCCTTCCGTCCCGTCCCCGATACCCCTTTGGAGAACGCTCCCCCCGCCGATTTGCTGCGCCAACGGCGGCTCTATCAAGCCTCTTTTCTGCTGCGCGATTATGGCTTTCGGCTTTCCGAATTGAGCTTTGATGCAGATGCCAACCTGCCCTTAGAGATTGACCCCAAAAAGGCCTATGCCGAGCATAACCTGCGCCAAGCGCCCTTAGAGATTAACCGAGCCTCTCTGAGCCAACTGCTGCGCGTGCCGGGCATCGGGCCCAAAGGCGCGCAGAGCATCCTGAAAGCCCGCCGCGAACGTCGCCTGAGCGATCTCTCCCAACTCCAAAAGCTGGGGGTCGAAATCCAGCGCGCCGCACCGTATGTGCTGCTCAACGGACGGCGCCCGCTGCACCAACTCAGTTTCTGGGGGTTAAACCCCGCTTGAAATGCAGCGACTTTCCCCTTCAAGGAGTGCTATGAAGCGAAACAACCCTAAGCTCAGTCTATCCTGGCACAATCGCGGGTCCATGCGCCTTATGCTGCTCCTTGGCCTGCTCGCCGCACTTGCCCTCGCCTGTGATTTTAGCCAATTTTTGCCCGCTATTTCCCTGCCGCCGGCTTCGATCGGGACGGAAGTCCCGAGCGTCGTTGCCGAGCCCGCAGAAACTTCCCTGCCAACTGCAGAAGCCATCGAATCCTCAGTCACACGTGAAGCAGAAAGTTCGGCGACCTATCAGCAATATTTGCCCCTGCTTTCAGGGGGCGAAGCAACCACCATAGCCAAAGGGCTATCACTCTCACCGACACCTAAGCCCACCCGCACGCCCAACGGTTCCGGCGCAGTGCCGACAAACACACCGACCGTCCTACCAACCGCCTATCCCACTATCACGCCCATTCCACTCTCCTATCTGTGCATCCCGCCCCAAACCCCGCAATTGGGTTTGGTCATCAAAGTCGTAGACGGCGATACCATCCGCGTTCTGCTGGATGGCAAAGAAGAAAAGGTGCGCTATATCGGGATCGATGCTCCTGAGAGCACAACTTCACAAGAGCCCTTCGGTAGAGAGGCAACCAAGTTCAACGCCCAACTGGTGCGCGATCAAATCGTCGAGCTCTATCGCGATGTCTCCGAAACCGACCGCTATGGACGGCTGTTGCGTTATGTAGTTGCCAATTCGGTGTTCGTCAACCTCAAGGTGGTCGAAGAAGGTTACGCCACTGCGGTGACCTATCCACCCGATGTAGCCTGTGCAGCGATTTTCCAACAAGCAGAGCGCACCGCTCGCCTGTTGGGTAAAGGATTGTGGATGCTGCCCACCTCGACGGCTTCCCCTTAACGGATTGCAAAGTTAATCCGCTGATGACATAGATCGGATTATATTCAGACAGTGACACCCGCAATTCCGATAGGGTGGATGTCTCTGTCTCCCATAGCCGTTCTTCATTCGTTGACATGATCTCGCAGGGGCGGACGCCCGCAATCCGAAGAGGATACTTGCAATGCCAACCATCGTGGTCCCGAGTGAAGCGAATGCCTCTCTAAAGATGTCTAACTTCGTTCCATTAGATTTCAGGGAATGATCGAGGCTATGCTATTCCGAAGGAGCGCAACGTTCCTCATGTCCCGCAAGAATACAGCCTCTTCCCTTGTCATACCGCAGTAGCGAAGCAACTGAGGAATCGTTCAAGGTTTTTCCCTTCAGTCAAAATGGCAATAAGTCAGTTCATTCGGTGCGACAAACTTTGTTTAGGGTGACCTTGCAGGGGAGAAGGCGCAGGTGACTTCGCCTTCAGTGACCCGTCTGCGTCATCTGTGGGTTTGTTATAATACCCTTATCCAAGGTATTTCCCTCGAAAAGGAGCTAGCTATGGCTGATTATGATGTGATTGTCATCGGGGCGGGGCCGGCGGGGTATGTCTGTGCCATTCGCGCCGCTCAGTTGGGGCTCAAAACCGCTGTAGTTGACAAGCAATGGCTGGGGGGCGTGTGTCTCAATGTCGGCTGCATTCCTTCTAAAGCTCTCCTGCGCAACGCCGAGATCGCCTACCTGCTGCGTGAGGGCAGCAAAGAGTTCGGTTTCTCCTTCGAGAACCTGCAACTGGATTACAGCGCAGCAGTCAAGCGCAGCCGGCAGGTTGCGGCGCGCTTGACCAAAGGGGTGGCCTTCCTGATGAAGAAGAACAACATCGAGGTGATTATGGGGACGGCAAGGCTGACCTCCCGCGATACCGTTGCGGTGACTTCCGAGAGCGGCGCAACGCAAAGTTACACCGCCAAGAACATTGTAGTCGCCACGGGCGCCGATGTGGCTATCCCATCAGGCTGGACTGTGGATGGAGAAGTGGTTGTCACCTATCACGAGGCCATTCTGCAGGAGAAACTGCCTCGATCGGTGGTGATCATCGGCGCGGGGGCGATCGGCGTGGAGTTTGCCACCATCTGGAACTCCTACGGCAGCGAGGGGACAATCGTGGAGATGCTGCCGCGCATCCTGCCGCTCGAAGACGAAGAAATCAGTGCCGAGCTAACCAAAGCGCTCAACAAGCGCAAGATCAAGACCCTGCCCGGCCACCGTGTGGAAGGGATTGAGGTCAAGGACAGCAAGGCGGTGGAGCGGGTTTCAAGTTCCGAGGGCGAGAAAACCCTCGAAGCAGAACAAGCCCTGGTGGCGATCGGCTTCAAGCCCAACAGCCGCAATTTGGGGCTGGAGGAGCTAGGGGTCAAAGTGGATGAACGCGGTGCAGTCGTGATTGACGACCGCATGGCAACCAATGTGCCCGGTATCTGGGCAATTGGCGATGTCACCGCCAAGCTGATGCTTGCTCATGTCGGCTCGGCGCAAGGCATCGTCTGCGCTGAGAACATCGCCGGCGTGGAGCCGGTAAAGTTGAACTACACCAACATGCCCCGCGCCACTTATTGCCAACCGCAAGTGGCTTCGTTTGGCTTAACCGAAGCGCAGGCGAAAGAGCAGGGCTATGAGATCAAGGTCGGGCGCTTCCCCTTCCAAGCCAACGGCAAAGCGCTGGGTTTGGGCGAATCAACCGGCTGGGTGAAGATCATCAGCGATGCCAAATACGGCGAGATCCTCGGTGCGCATCTGATCGGCCCTGAAGTAACCGAATTGCTGCCCGAGCTGACCCTCGCCCAAGTGATGGAACTGACTGCAAACGAAATCGCCCGCAACGTACATGCTCACCCTACCCTTAGCGAAGTGCTGATGGAAGCAGCGCACGGTGTTGAAGGACAACCGATCCATATCTGAAAGATGAGCATACTCTGGCAACTTTTGATTTTGTTCTTGGTCAGCGGATTGGCTGCTTGTACAGCCTGGCGTTCGGGGGAGAAACCCCCATCCAGTCCCCCGGCAGTCGGCCAGCCGCTCGCCACTCCACTTGGTGGAGAGGAGATCGAACTGCCCCCTCCGCAGTTGGAAGGGAAGATGAGTTTGGAAGAAGCCTTAGCCAAGCGCCGTTCGGTGCGCCAATTTCGCCCCGATCCGCTCAGCATAGACCAAATCAGTCAACTGTGTTGGGCGCTTCAGGGCATTACCCATCCCTCGGGGTTTCGCACGGCGCCCTCGGCAGGCGCGCTCTACCCCCTAGAGGTCTATGTCGTCCTGCAAGAGGGGGTATATCATTATCGTCCTCAAGGGCACACCCTCACCCGATGGCAAGAAGGCGATCTGCGTGCGGCGTTGCACGCCGTAGCCCTGCGCCAAGATGCTGTTCTGCAAGCTGCGGCGGTGTTCGTGATCACTGCCGTCTACGAGCGCACCGAGGCCAAATACGGCAAACAGCGCAGCCCGCGCTATGTGCACATGGAAGCCGGCCATGCGGCGCAAAACCTGCTATTGCAAGCAGTGGCTTTGGGATTGGGGAGCGTGCCCATCGGCGCCTTTTATGACGATGGGGTGCAAGAGGCGCTCAAGCTGCCGGCCGATCACCGCCCGCTCTATCTCCTGCCGGTCGGCCATCCTGCCCCCTAAGGCGGAGTGACGAGCTGACCAACGCCCGATAGAACGCCTGCGCCTGCGGCATCACCTTGGCGTAGTCGGCACGTTGGTCGATCAG